>DATFHG010000106.1:0-2603 GCA_035248725.1 Gemmatimonadaceae bacterium
GTGACGTCCGTGAGCGGCGAACGGCGCTCGTCCTCGGGTGGTGGCGTCTGGTATTCCTTCATCTCCCACGCGCCGGCGATCGCGCCGAGCGTCAGCGCCTCGGCGTCATCCGCGCTGACGTCGCCGGCGAAGATGGCCAGCCGCCCGAAGCCGAGCTGATTCGCACGACGCGCCGCGATCGCGGCGGCGCGGCGAAGCGACGCGGAGCGGTCGCTCACCTTGCCCATGCCGACGAGCAGCACGCGCTCGATGCCGCTCTCACTTCCGAGCAGGTGCAGCGTCTCGTCGCGCCCACCGCGGAAGTCACGGCGCGCGATCACGCGCTGGATCGCGGAGGCGACGTTCGCGTCCAGCGTGCCGAAGTTGCCGGCGGTCGGCGGCTGCTCGAGGAGCAGCGCAAGCGCGGGAACCTTCAGGCTCCCCAGATCGGACGAACCTGCAGCAATCTTCAGCATGAGTTGTTGGAATTACGCCGACATGCCCTTGATGATCTGGTCGGCGAACGCGGAGGTGGAGACCTCCGTCGCGCCCGGCATCTGACGCGCGAGATCATACGTCACGCGCTTCGACTTGATCGCGTTCTCGAGCCCTTTGACGATGAGCCGGCCGACGTCGTCCCAGCCCATGTATTCGAACATCATAACGCCCGAGAGAATCACGCTACCCGGATTGATCTTGTCGAGTCCCGCGTATTTGGGCGCGGTCCCGTGCGTCGCCTCGAACACGGCCATGCCATCGCCGATGTTGCCGCCGGGCGCGATGCCCAGTCCGCCGACCTGCGCCGCCGCGGCGTCGGACAGGTAGTCGCCGTTGAGGTTCGGCGTCGCGATCACGGAATACTCGTCCGGGCGCAGCAGCAGCTGCTGGAACATCGCGTCCGCGATGCGATCCTTGACGATGATGGCGTCGGCCCGTGCCTTGGTGCCCGCCTTCGAGAGATCCGCCTCCGTGCACGTGCAGTCGCCGAACTTCTCTCGCGCCACCTCATAGCCCCAGTCGCGGAAACCGCCTTCCGTGAACTTCATGATGTTGCCTTTGTGCACCAGCGTGACCGACGGCAGGTTGTTCTTGAGCGCGTATCGGATGGACATCTCGACCAGGCGCTTGGAGCCGAACGCGGACATCGGCTTGATGCCGATCGCGGAGTGTGGCCGGACGTCCTTGCCGAAATCCTTCTTGAGGACGCCGATGAGCTTCTCCGCTTCCGGCGACCCCGCGGCCCACTCGATGCCCGCGTACACGTCCTCGATGTTCTCCCGGAAGATCACGACGTTGAGCTTCTCGGGTTCCTTCATCGGATTTCCAACGCCCTCGAAGTAGCGCACCGGCCGCACGCACGCGTACAGGTCCAGCACCTGGCGCAGCGTGACGTTCAACGAGCGGATGCCGCCGCCGACCGGCGTCGTCAGCGGCCCCTTGATGGAGACGCGGAACTCCTGCATCGCGTCGACCGTTTCCTGCGGCAACCAGTCGCCGTGACTCTTGAATGCCTTCTCCCCGGCGAACACCTCCATCCAGCGCACGCGCCGCTCGCCGCGAAAGCACTTCTCGACGGCGGCGTCGAAGACCCGCACGGAGGCACGCCAGATGTCGGGTCCGGTGCCGTCGCCCTCGATATATGGAATGATGGGATTGCTGGGGACGCGAAGCGCGTCGCCCTCGTAGCCGATTTTCTCACCGTCGGCCGGAACCTTCGAGAGCTTGTAGGTCGCCATTTCCGATTTGTAGGGAGTGCCCGGGGCGGGACTCGAACCCGCAAGGCCGTGAGGCCGGAGGATTTTGAGTCCTCTGCGTCAACCAATTCCGCCACCCGGGCGTGGGCAGGGACAAATCTAGGTCATGACGGCCAATACTCGCGACTCGCTCTTGGAGCTACGGCGCGCGACGCTTCCCGAACTGCCTCGGTCGCATCTCCGGGCCGCGACCCTGACGCTGCCGCATCTGGTTCACTCGCTTGCGCAGCTGCTCCTGCAGTCCGAGGAATTTCGCGCGCTGCACCGGGGTCATGAACGCCGACAGGTCGCGCTGCTCCTGCTGCACCAGTGCGATCCGGCGCTGCTGCAGGTCGAGCAGCTTCGCGATGAGCCCGTCCACCTGCTTCTGGTCGGCGGATCCCTCGTTGACCAGCTGACCGCGCAGCGTGAGACGCGCGGAGCGCTCCTCCAGCGCCAGCGGCCGGCGTTGCTGCTCGTACTTCGACTCCACCTGCTGCAACCGGTTCATCTGGTCGTCGTTCAGTCCGACACGCTGGCGCACCACGCGCGCGAGACGCTGACGGATCTGCCCTTCCAGTCGAGCGCGGGAGGTGTCGGTCCCCGGGGCGACCTGCGACGATTGCTGAGCGGCAAGCGGCGCCGCGCCAAGCGTGGCGCACGCGACCGCGATGAGAATGCGATTCATGATTCACCTTCATTGAATGAGGATACGGGACTGTCGACGTCATCCGACGGCATTGCATCGAGCTGATTCACGACCGCCGCGAGGTCACGCAGGTCGTGCTCGGACAGGTCGTTGAGAGGCTCGCCGAGCGAGAGTTGCGGATCATTGTCATGCGCGACCGCAGGCGCCGGCAGCGCCGCAACTGGTGCAGCCGCCGTCGCACC
>DATFHG010000107.1:0-2680 GCA_035248725.1 Gemmatimonadaceae bacterium
GAGGTCCGACGGCCGAAACGCGAACCGCACCACGGGTGACCGGTCACCGGGACGCCGGAAACCCGAACCACCACCTGTTGTCAAACAACGCGCGCCGCTCGGTGACGAGCAGTCCGTCACGCGAAACGGCGCGTGTGAACCGGATTCCGGTGACTCTGAACGGCTGGCCGGGCGATCCGACGGACGGGGAGATAAGCGCTCTGGATTTTCCGATCGCCTCGCCCGTCGGTCCGCGGACCGAGCTGCCGAGTAAGCATGGTACGGCCTCATTGAACTGAACGTTGCGCTGCTTCCCCTGCAGCCTGGTGACCATTCCTCCCGCGATGGACGCCCATTCGGTCGAGCGACTTTGGTACAAAGCGGCAGCTGCGCAGGGCCGGCAGTGTCACCGCGACGGCGGAAACAGCAAGACAGGATGGGCACGATGGGCGGGATGGACAGGACAAAACCCACGAGTCCCTGCGCGATACCGTGTCACGCGGCCGAGGAAGCATCAGCGTTCATCTGCGTTCATCCGCGGCGAACTCTGTAGAAGCTCGGCCGAGCCAGGGGGTTGTCGTAACTCGGCAAAAGCGTCCCGGGGGTGTTCCCAAAGCAGTCCTCGGCTCGTTGCGCGAGGTGCAACGAATGCCGAGGTGCGATCCGCAGAATCCGGCAGTTATCCGACGAATCCGTTCCGCTCGCTGTGGAGGCTCTCGTCCAAACGAGAGATCGGGCGAGGCGCGAGGAGCTTCCCGAGGAGGTTCGCGGCGCTCGCTGCGCTCGGAACGACACGCGAAGACCGCTCAGCGCGCGGCCTCGCCGACGCAATCGAGCCCTGCCCAGAAGCCGCGGTTCAGGACCGCGGCGACGTTCGGCGGGCCCGCCTCGATCTCGATATTGAGGGCAGGCCCGCCGGGAACGGCAACCGCCTGCCCGCGCGTTCGCAGCATCCACTGCGCGTAGGAAGACCCACCGCGCGTCTGCCAGGAATCCGCATCGTAGAAAACCTGAAAGGCGGCCCACGTCCCGGCGTACGCACCGGCAATCGGCCAATCGGTTCCGCCAATCTGCGCTGTCAAGCGAGCGTCGTGTCGCTGCCCGGGCCATTCGACGGTGCGCGTCATCGTGTTCGTCGATGAGCGGATGCTCTCACCCTCGAGCTGCAGCGTCACGCTGGAGACGCCGGTGGTGACCTGCGGCGCGACGCGGATGGACAGATGCGGCTCCGGCGTTCCGCCGGCAAAGAGCGCGTCCGAGAACATCGCGAGACGATTGAACATCGCGACGAAGGCCGGCGTCAAGCGCACGTTGCCGGCGACGGGCGCGAATTGCGCGCCTTGCCGTGTCAGTGAGTTCTGCAGCACCTCGTTATAGAGCATCCAGAGGCTTCCCGTGCCCGGCCGCAGCAGGGAGCTCACCTCGGCGAGCGATGCATGAACACTCGACGATGGGCTGAATGGCAGCTTCGCGAGCACCGGACGCGCGACCGCGCAGAAGGCACGCGTACGCGCGTTGATCTGATCGGCGCCGAAGCGATTGAGGAGCGCTTCGGCGTACGTGATCGGATCCTCCATCAGCTTCTGAACGATGCCGTGCACCTGTCCCTGCTGATCGATGGTGAAGCTGGCCGCAATCTGCCGGGCGGCGGCCTTGGCCGTGGCGGCGTTCCCCGCTGCCTGCCCCGCCGCCGCGTCGGCGTTCCCGCCGCTCACGTGGGCCGCCTGCTCGATCGAGGCCTGCAATGCTACCAGAGCCGACATGTACGGTTGATTCGTCTGTCCGATGAGCCTCGTGGTGTCGGCGGTGGGCGTCACGGTCTGCAGCGGCTGAAAGACGTTCGCAATCTCCGGCGCGGCAACGGACGTATTGCGCGCCGCGAGCGAGAACAGCTCCAGCAGCGGCGACTGGTTGCCGCTGAGCACCGTCAGCTTGCGCGACGCATCTCCGACGTTGGCGTAGCGCACGACCGAGGCGGCGCGCAGGAAACGGCGCCAGTGTTCCACGAAATCCCGCGTGTATCGCTCACGCAGATCGGCGACGAGCTTCGCGCGATCCACCGGCTGTGCGTCTTCGCCGACGACCCAGCTCTCTCCCTGCAGAAAACGGTCGACGGTCTTGAAGGCCGTCTGCATGAACGCGAACCCACTCTTCGTGAACGCACCGGGCACCTCGTACTGATCAACCACGTACGTCGCCGAGCCTGGATACCGCTGGTTGAACTGCACGGATGGATTCGTCTTCGCGGCCTCGGCGAGCATGAACTGGTAGATGCGCTCCGATCCGGCGAACTGCCGCAGGAACGCGCGCGCCCGGGCGACGGCCGTCTCGTCAGCCCGACCGGGCAGCGGATTGTCGAAGCGCAGCTCGCGAGCGTAGCTGTCGAACTGAAGCTGTCCAAGCTGCGTCCGCTCCGCGTCGAGCGGCCGGCCGGCGAGCCACTGCTTCACCAGCACCGGTGACAGGAACTCCACCGTGCTCTTTTCGGGGTGAACCGTCGTGACGAGATAGGCTTTGAGCAGCGCATAGGTCTCGCCGTAGTCGTCCGTCGGGCGCGTCGAGTCGGGCAGGCCGCGAAGCGAGGCGAGCATCGCCGAACGCGTCGTGGCGAACAGCAGCCGGTCGAAGCCCGCGAAGTAGGCGCGGCGTACATCGCGGTAGAGCGACGAACCGCCGTACAGGCCCCAGCGCATCGAGAGTG
>DATFHG010000108.1:0-34545 GCA_035248725.1 Gemmatimonadaceae bacterium
ATCTTCCAGTCCACCCGCGACGGGCGCAGCTGCGATCAGGAATACATCATGCGCGCCGCGGACGGAGCGCAGGTGCATCGCGTGTCCGACGGTACGGGCAAGACGACATGTGGATATTTCTTCGACGATGGCAGGAAGATCTTCTACGCATCGACACACGCGGCGGACACGGCGTGTCCGCCCCGACCCGATCCGTCACACGGGTATGTGTGGCGCCTCGATCCGTACGACATCTACACGGCGAACGCCGATGGCTCCAACCGCCATCGGCTCACATCGTATGGAGTGTACACCGCGGAAGGAACGCTGTCTCCCGATGGAAGACGCATGGTGTTCACGTCGCTCAAGGACGGAGACCTCGAGCTCTACACGATGAACATGGATGGATCGGATGAGCGTCGTCTGACCAACGCGCCGGGATATGACGGCGGCGCGTTTTTCTCGCCCGACGGGGGCCAGATCGTCTACCGCGCGTGGCACCCCACGGGTGACAGCCTGTCGGCCTACCAGAAGCTCCTGCGCGAGGGGCTGGTCCGCCCGAATCGCATGGAGATCTGGGTCATGAACGCGGACGGCAGTGGCCAGCGCCAGATCACCAATCTCGGCGGCGCCAACTTCGCGCCGTTTTTCACGCCGGACGGCCGCCGCATCATTTTCTCGTCGAATTACCGCAATCCGCGCAGTCGCAATTTCGATCTGTACCTGGTGAATCTCGACGGATCGGGACTCGAACAGGTGACGACCGATACCGAGTTCGACGGATTCCCGATGTTCAGTCCGGACGGTCGAGAGCTGGTCTGGGCGTCAAATCGACACTCCCCGCAACCCGGCGGCACTGACCTCTACATCGCCGACTGGAGGCCTTGATCAGTCGGTTGAGTAAGAAGCCACTATCGTGTTGCGTCGCACTGAGTTGCTCGTCTTGCTTATCCCCCGCTTCATCATCGCCCCTCATCGCCTTCATGGCCCGCTCCGCGGTCCGGCGAGGAAGCCTGAATGGCCCTTAGACGTTGGCTCGGCGACGCACTCCTGAATGCGGGATTGGTCACGCGCGAGCAACTCGATGAGGCGCTCGCGCAGCAGAACACGACGGGCGAAAAGCTCGGCCAGACGCTCGTCTCCCTCGGCTATCTCAGCGAGACCGCTCTGCTCCAGACGTTGTGTGCCGATGCGGGAATTCCCTTCCTCGCCGACGCCGAGATAAAGCCCGACGCCGACGCGATCACCCTGGTACCGCTGGAGCTTGCCCGGCAGCACACGGCCGTGCCCTTGAAGCTGGAGAGCCGTCACCTCGTGCTCGCGATGGGCGATCCCTTCGATCTCCTGAGTATTCGATCGCTCACGCGCGCAGCAGGTCGTTCGGTGCGTGTCCTCGGTGCGCGTCGCGAGTCCGTCATCCAGGCGATCGACCGCGCGTACGTCACGTCGGCTGCCGCGGCGGCCGGTGTCGCCGGCGCGAGCACCGAAACCGCTCAGATGCCTCTGGCTGTGGCAGGTGGCGCGGCGGCGGCGGAGCGGCAGCCGTCGACGCCACGTCTGGAACTATCGCGGGGATCGGATGCCGCTCGCGCGCCGAGAGTGGGATGGCCAGCTCCGCCGGCGACACGCGACGAGCCGGCCAACGCCGCTGGGGTGGTGGACGACATCATCCGTCGCGGGGTGGATCTGTCGGCGACTGACATCCACATCGAGCCACTCGACGAAACGATCCGTGTCCGGTACCGCATCGATGGTCTGCTCACGGATGGTCCCAGCTTTCCAAAGAGCGCGCAGTCATCGCTGATCAGTCGGGTGAAGATCCTCGCGAGCCTGGACATCGCGGACTCGCGCCTGCCCCAGGACGGACGCACGCGCCTGCGCTTGGGCGGTCGGAGCGTGGACCTGCGCGTCTCGACGTTCCCCACCCTGCACGGTGAAGACATCGTGCTGCGCATCCTCGACCGCGGCCGCGTGGCCCTGCAACTCGAGAAGCTCGGGATCGAATCCGATGATCTGTTGCTGTTGCGCACGGCACTGCAGCGGTCGCACGGACTCGTTCCCGTCACGGGGCCGACAGGCAGCGGCAAGACAACGACGCTGTACGCAGCCCTCAACGAGCTGAACACCGGCGACCGCGCCATCGTTACGCTCGAGGACCCCATCGAATACGAGATGGCGCAGATCCGGCAGTCGCAGGTGAACGTACGCGCGGGGCTCACGTTCGCTTCCGGCCTGCGTTCGATCCTGCGGCACGACCCGGACATCATTCTCGTCGGCGAGATGCGCGATCAGGAGACGGTGCAGATCGCGATGAGCGCGGCGCTCACCGGCCACCTCGTGCTCACGACGCTGCACACGACCACGGCGGCGGGGACCATTCCCCGTCTGCTCGACATGGGAGCCGAGCCGTTCGTGATCGCCTCCGCGGTCACGATGTTCGTCTCACAGCGCCTGGTCCGGATGCTGTGCCAACACTGCCGCGTGCGCATCGAGATGCCGGTCGCCGTCCGGAAACGCTTCGAGCTGGACGATGCGCCGCTGTACGGACCCAAGGGATGCCAGGTGTGTCGCGGCACGGGATACAAGGGCCGCATCGGCATCTTCGAGATTCTGCCCATGTCACCGGATATCGTGACGGCCATCTACGACCGGACGCCGCCCGAGCAGATCCATCGCGACTCCGGCCGTCCGACGCTGTTGCAGGACGGACTGCGCAAGGTGCGCGCGGGTTTGACGACGCTCGACGAAGTCCTGCGCGTGACGGCGTGAGCGAGCGCTGAGTGCCGGACTACTTCTACTCCGCGCTCACGGGAAGCGGCGCCGTCGAGAAGGGCTGGATGACTGCACCGAGCGAGATCGTCGTCGAGGAACAGCTGCGCCGGCAGGGACACTTCCTGATCAAAGCCGAGGCACGCGCGCGCGTGCAGAAGGTTACCGACGCGCGCGTCGATCGCCGCGAGCTCCTCGCGTTTCTCGAGTATCTCGCGGGTTCGTTCACCGCGGGCGTTCCCCTGCTCACGACGCTCGACGACGTGCCGCGCCGATTACGGTCGGCAAAGCTGCGCACGATCGTCGCCGAAGTGCGCCACGCGGTGTCCGAGGAAGGAAAGAGTTTGTCGGAAGCGCTCGGCGAGCATCCGCGCGCGTTTCCCCAGCTGTTCGTGAGCACCATTCAGGCGGGAGAGGCCAGCGGCCAGCTGGCATTCTCGCTGCAACAGCTGGTGGATTACATGGACTGGCAGGAGAACATCTCCGCGTCGGTGCGACAGGCCACCATGTACCCGTTGGTGGTGCTGTTCGCGATCTCGCTGCTCGTGACGGGACTCATCGGCTTCGTGTTTCCGCGCATCATTCCGATTCTGAAGATGCGCAACGTCGATCTGCCGCTCCCGACGCGCATCATCATGTCGACGTCGATTTTCCTGCGGCACAATCTCGTGGTGCTCCTCGTCCTCGCCGCTGTCGCGGTGATCGCCGTCGTGGTCGCGCGACGCAGTCCGCGCGGCCGCATGCTGATGGATTCGTTCGTGCTCAAGGTGCCCGTCATCGGCGAGTTCATCCTCGAGGTGAACATGGCACGGGTGGTCACGTACCTGAGCCTTTTCTACAAGACCGGCGTCGACCTCATTCAGTCGCTCCTGCTCGTCGAGAACATGGCCACGAACGCGGTCGTCGCCGGCGTCGTGCGCGAGGCGCGCGAGCGCATCGTCGGTGGTGACACGATCGCGTCGGCATTCGGTCGTTCGCCCCTCGTCCCCGTCGTCGTCATGCGCAGCTTGTCCCTCGGCGAAAGCACCGGTCGACTTGATGAGGCGCTGGACCGCGCCAAGTTGTACTATGGACGCGAGATTCCGGCCGCCGTGCGACGCGTCATCACGCTGATCCAGCCCGCAATGATCGTTGCACTCGGCGGCGTTATCCTGTTGGTGGCCCTCGCGATCATGCTGCCGATTCTGAACATCTACAATTCCATCGGAATCAGACGCTGATGGGATCCATGTTCCGCAGCGGCATCTGCATTGGCGCCTATGTCTGCCCCACCGGCGTTTTCGCCGTCGAATGCCGGCGGACGCGCGCGGGATTGCAGGTGGAACGCACATTGGATGTCCCCGCTCTTCTCGAGACGCCGGTCGAGGCCGCGGACCACCTTGTTCGCGTCCTCACTTCGGCGCACGTGCCGCGGGCTGATCTCGCCATCGCGATCCGTGGCTTCGGCGTCCTGCACCACATCCTGCAGCTGCCGCCGGCGAAGCACGACATCCTCTCGACGGTGATCGCCCGCGAAGTGCGCCGCATGGAGCCGCAGCTCGTCGACGCGGAGATTACGTGGACACCGCTCCCTGTCTCGTCGCATGCGAGCGCAGCGGATGCGCACGCGGCGCAGCTGGCGGCGTCAGTGCCGCGCGAGACCCTCGACGCGTTCCGCGCGCGCCTCGAAGGCACGCCGTACCGTGTCGTGCACGCGACCATTGTTCCCGCGGCGATGATGCGCGTCGCTGAAGAATTCGATCGCCGCGACGACGTGTCCGCGCTGGTCGCGACGCTGCCGGATGGTGTCTTCCTCGGCTTCTTCCTCGGCGGAGCCCTGCGGCTTGTCGTCGAGCCGCCGCACGATCCGCAGATGACGCATGACGCGACCATCGTCGCCGAGGAGACCGAGCTCGGTGCGATGTTCGTCCGCCAGCAGTTTCGCGGCGCACAGGTCGAGCATGTGACGGTCGTCGGCGCCCCCGACGGCGTCGAGACGGAGCAGGCGATCTCGGCGCGTCTGGGCATCCCCGCCAGCCGTTTTGCGCTGCGCGATCTCACCCCGGCGAGCCACGTCGCCCTCGGTGCCGTGCTCGACGCGCAGAGTGCGGAGCCGCTCGCCCTCGCCGGTGATGCCGTCGGCGGTGGACAGACCGCTCTCCAACGCGCGCTGCATTCCGGCGCCATCGCCGCCTCCGCAGCCGCGCTGCTCCTCGCGATCGGTACCGTCTGGGGAACCGTGGCAGCCCGACAGGCTGCGTCGAACTTGGCCATCGCGCGAGCGCGCATTCAGCAGGATTCATTCGGTCTGGTCAGCGCGCAGTCCACGGCGCAACAGCGGAAGCTCGTGCGGGATGCTCTCGCGGCCCTGCGCTTCGTGGCGGAAGATCGCGTGGATCTCCAGAAGACCATCGCCGACATCGCGGCCGCGATGAGCCCTGGTATCCGCGTCGATTCCATCGCGATGGACCGCGTCATGGACGGATGGGCCGTGGCCGTGGGTGGCGTCGTGGCCGGTGAAACGAGCGGCCATTCCGTTCAGACGCTGCACGACTTCTATCGCGAGCTGCCGCGACGTCTCGACATCAACGACCTCACGCTCGAGCGATTGTCGTACGTCGACGATGGGTCCGGGCCTGGGGCCGGCGTTCAGTTCGAGCTGACTTTCGCGGCGCCAACGCCGAGGCGCGGCCAATGACGGCGCCATCGCGACCGGATGCCCGCATTCGGCTCCCTGCCGTGGATCCGGCATGGACGCGCCTCGCCGGTGCGCTGCTCGCCACGGTCATACTCGGTTGGTCGACCGTCGGTGTGTGGCGCACTCGCGCCAGCCGCAACACGCAGGTCAAGCAGGCTCAGGCGACACTCGCCACGTTCGCGGAATGGCGGAAGCGCTACCAGCCCGCGGTCGCCGCGGAATCCGTGTCGTGGCGACGGACGCTGCTCGAGCTCCAGGCCCTGGGTGTCGTCGGCGACGAACGTCTGGCGATGACCCGGTACGTATCGAGGTCCGCCGAGGAAGCGGGTCTGCGGGACGTGCGTGTCGTGATTGGCGCGTCTGATACAACGGGCTCGGACGCGCGTCTTTCTACAGAGGGAATCCGGCGCAAACCGGCCTCCTTCGGGTTGTCGGTGGAGTGCCGCGGGAGTCTTCGGGCGGTCGTCGCGTTCCTCGGACAGCTTCCGCCCTCGGTTTCGCCCACTCGTCTCACGCTCGTGAGGCAGGATGGCGGGGGCCGACACCGCATCGCTCTCGCCGTCTATGAGCTCACGTTTACGAATGGACCACCAACTCTCTGGTCATCTGTCGGGAGCGATCATGCTGATCGCGGCGGCAGTGGTGGCGACGGCGGCTAGTCGGGCCGCCGGCTCCAGCGCGAACGTTCCGCTCACTCCAGGCGTGAGCGCGTTCGGGGATCTGCCGCAATACATACGGCGTCCGGCGCTGGATTCCATGGTTCGCGACCTGCCGCTGAACCTGGACCGTGACCCGCTGGCCGCCGCGCAGGCGTCGGTTCCGGCGCCTGCTGTTGCGCAGGCCGCGAACACACCTACTGTTTCACCGGCGGAGCGAAAGCTCACGGCGGTGTTGATCTCTGACGACGGCCGCGTCGCCGTCATCGACGACAGCGCAGTGGCCGTTGGAGATGTTCTTCGCGACGGGAGCCGGGTGTCCGCCATTCAGGCGAATGGCGTGTGGCTCGTCGACAGAAATGGGCGTTGGCGCATGCTCGCGCTCACACGTGCGGGAGGCCGCTAGATGGCGCGCTCGATCCGTAACTCCGTCGCATTCGCCGCTTTCGGGACCGCCGCGTGGTTCGTCACGGCATGCGCGAGCGCGCCAACGACGCAGCCGCGCACCGAGGTTCGCCTCGAGCCGGCACCCACGGCCGCCACAGGCGATCAGGCGCCTCTTCCGCCGTTGCCGCCCATCGGCGGTGCTCCAACGCTGTCCGACGCGAAGGTGGTGCGCCTGCAGAGCATGAGTGCGGTCAATCAGGATGTGGGCGTCGTTGTACGCGAGCTGGCGGCCCACTTCGGCCTGCAGTATCAGATCGATCCGTCGGTTCACGGCGTCGTCAACACCACGCTCAGGAACAAGACCCTGCCCGAGGCGCTCGCCGCGATCCTTCCGGCGGGTGTCACGTATCAGTTGCGCGACGGCGTCCTCCGCGTCGGGCCCGCCCGGGTGGCGACGAAGATCTTCAGCCTGGATTATGTCGCGCTCTCGCGCATCGGAACGGCGTCCACTGTGATTCAGCGCCGGCTCGGCGCCAATGGGGGCATCGGAAACGGCCTGGGTGGCGGCACGGCGTTCGCGTCCGCTGCCGCGAACGGGACGGGTGGGAATCTCGGCGCCGGCGGCGCGGATGTGATCAGTGCGGTGAGCGTCGCGGACGTCTGGGAGGAAATTCGCGTGGCAGTCGAGGCCCTGGTCTTCGACACGCCGCAGACGTCCGGCGACGCGACGGGCACACAGACGAACGGCGCGTTCGCCGGAGGCGGCGGCAGACCGTACAGTCGTACGTCGCCCGATGGACGTCGTGTGATCATCAACCCGATCGCAGGGACCATCACCGTCAGCGCGCTGCCGGATCAACTCGAGGAGATCGACACGTTCATCAAGACGTTCGAGGCGTCGATCCAGCGACAGGTGCTCATCGAAGCCAAGATCGTGGAAGTCAACCTCGATCGCAGCTTCGAGTTCGGAATCGACTGGAACGTCGTGGCCAAGGCAGGAACGTCGAACATCGCCGTGCGCTCGCGCAACCAGAACAGCGGTGCCACGAGCTCCGGCAACGTGGAGTTCACGTTGACCGGGGGCGCCGGCAGCATCACCGGCGTGCTCAACGCGTTGTCCACTCAGGGCGACGTTCGCGTGCTGTCCAGCCCTCGCGTCTCCGCGCTCAACAATCAGCGCGCGGTCTTCGACGTCACCACTGGCGAGATCGTCTTCAATCTCAGCCGCACCTTCATTCCCAACGCCACGGGCGCACCGACTGCCGTCACGCAGGTGACGCCGCAGCAGGTGAACGTCGGTATCGTGCTCGATGTGCTCCCGCAGATCGGCGCCGACAACACCGTGACGATGAACATTCGTCCGGTGGTGACCAGCGTGTCGCGCACAGCGCAGTTCACCGACGCCGATGGCACGCTGTTCCAGGCACCCGTCATCGATACGCGGGAATCGGACACCATGGCACGTCTCCGGGCCGGCGAAACCATCATCATTGGCGGCTTGATGCAGACACGCCGGGAAAAGGTGCGGAGCGGCGTCCCGGTGCTGCGGAGCGTGCCGCTGCTCGGGCGCCTGTTCACGAGCTATCACGACCTCGAGCGCAAGGCGGAGCTCGTGATCTTCCTGACGCCGACGATCGTCGCGGGCCAGCCGCTCGCGTCGCGGTGAGCGGTCGAATCGCGGCGGCGGTGCCCTGATGTACGAAGAGTTCTACGGCCTCACCGAGAAGCCGTTCGCGCTCACACCGAATCCGCGTTTCGTCTTCCAGTCGGAGCAATACCGAACCGCCGAAGACGCGCTGATGTACGGCGTCGCCCAGAAGGAAGGCTTCATGCTGGTGACGGGTGCGCCCGGCACCGGCAAGACGACCCTCTGCCGCGACCTGCTCGAGAAACTCGACCCCTCGCGCCACCGCGTCGCACTGCTGTTCAATCCATTCCTGAACGGTGTCGAGATGCTTCAGGCGTTGCTCTCCGAGTTCGGCCTCGGGGACACGACGGCCACCTCACGGAAGGAGCTGCTCGACCGGCTCAATACGTATCTGCTGCAGCAGCTCGCGAACGGCCGCACCTGCATCGCCATCTTCGACGAGGCGCAGCATCTCTCCACGGAGTTCCTGGAGCAGATTCGCGTTCTGTCGAATCTGGAGACAGAGAGCGAGAAGCTGATCCAGATCGTGCTCGTAGGACAACCCGAGCTCCTCGCGCTGATTCGCACACCGCAGATGGCGCAACTCGATCAGCGCGTGTCGGTGCGCTGCACGCTGACGCATCTCTCCCGTGACGAAACGGGGCGCTACATCTACCATCGTCTCAACGTCGCCGGCTCCAAGGGTCGCGTGAAGTTCGAGGACTCTGCGGTGCGTCTGATTCACGCCGCGACCGGTGGGGTGCCCCGACTGATCAATCTCGCGTGCGACCGCTCGCTGCTCGCCGGGTATGCCGAGCAGGCGCGTACCATCAAGGACGCGCACGTGCGTCAGGCGCTCGCGTCGCTCCGCGGCGAGGATGGCATCGAGAATGCCGAGCCCGAAACACCACGCACCTTGAAGCATCCGGCGCGTCCGCGCGCCTGGGCGCTCGCTGTCGCGACCGCGCTCGTTCTGCTGCTCGCCGGCGCGCTCGCCTGGTGGCGTTACGACGTCTCCGCCGAGCTGCTCGCCTGGCAGGCTGGCCGGATGTCCTCCGCGCGTGACGCCGAGCAGATCTATGCCCGCATCGCGCGCGAACATCGCGCGTCGCGACAGCGTCCCAATGCGCTGCTCCGTCTGGCGCAGCTGCAGATCGCACGCGGCTCGACGCACGACGCCCTCGGGTGGCTCGAGATTCTCCGGCGCGACTATCCGTCGCCGTCCGCTCGCTCCGAGCGCCAGTATTGGACGTCGCGCGCGCTGCTCACCAGTGGTGATACGGCGCAAGCCTGCACGAACGTTCAACAGGTATCCGCGGCGGCGGAAGGTTCGCTCGCACCCGATTTCGCGGAGCTCCGAAAACAGTGCGCGGCGTTCGCCGCGGAGACCTCCGCGGCTGATTCCACGACGACCGTGCAGGCTGTTCCGGACACGGCGTCGGTTCGGCCCGCTGGAGCTCCCGTTCCGAAACTGGACGCGACGCCATGAGCGTCATCCAGGATGCGCTCAAGCGCGCGCAACGCGAACGCCGGCGTCGCCTCGACGCGGCGGAGTCTCCGATGCCGACGGCGGTTCTGGTGCCTCTGCGCGCGAATCCGTCGACGTTCAGCTGGGCGCGCTCATTCGGCGTCGGCGTAGCGGGGGCGCTCGTCATCGCCGTCATCGTCGTTGGACTTCAGGTTCGGGAAAGTGCGCGGCGACCCGCACTGCCCGCGGTACCTCCGGCGGCGACCGCTGATCTCATCGTCACGCCCACACTGCAGGCGACGCCCCGACCGTCCGGCCGGTTGCGCAGCGTTTACGAGAATCAGCCCCCGCTACGCTCCGCGAGCACGCAACCGATCAATCCCGCGCCCGTTGCTGCGGAGGCCGCGGCACCGGACACGCTGGGATTGACGAGCCGTCCTCTGACGCGCATGCAGGAGCCCGTCGATCCGGCGACGGTCTCTCCACAAGGGCAGCCGCGCGAGACGAGCACTGTCGGCGCGCGGGGCGCTTTACGCATCGCCGTCGAGCGACCACGGAATGCCGAGGCGGCGCAGTTGTTCATGGACGCCGTGATCGCGCATCGCAACGACGATGTGGCGAATGCCCGTCTCCTGTACGAGAAGGCTCTCGCGCTCACTCCCGACGACCCCGACCTGCTGAACAACCTCGGCGTTCTGTATTCGTCGCAGCACGAGATCGATCGCGCCATCGATCTCCTGAGGAAGGCGGTCTCTCTTGCGCCTGGCAACGCCGGGGCCTGGACGAATCTGGGATACGCCCTTCGTGAAGCCGGGAGATCCGCCGACGCGGTCATCGCCTTTCAGCGCGCGTTGACGCTCGATCCAAAACGACCGGCCGCCCAGATCAGTCTGGCGCAGCAGTACATCGCGATGGGATCGATCCAGCAGGCGCGTGATGTCGTGAATCACGTGATCGCCGCGGACAGCACTTCGGCAGAGGCGTACTACACGCTGGGTCAGGTGCTCGAGATGGTCGGTGACAAACCCGGCGCCATCCAGGCGTACGGAAACTTCCTGCGCCTCGCTCCGCCTCGTCTCAGCGACTATTCCGACCGTGTGCGGCACCACCTGGACACTCTGGGTGCGCGAGGTGCCGCTCGGTGATTCGTCGTCGCGCGATGTGTCGCGCCTTCGTCGCCATCGCGACGACGTGGGTCGCGGGCTGTGCGCCTCCGTCAGCGGAATCGGCTGACGCTGCCTCCCCGAGTCGTCCGATGCCGAACATCCCGGTGTACGAGCTCACGCGCGGGGATTCCGGTACGTACACCGTCACCCGGAACCTGCAGCGAGACCCTGTCGCCGAGCTGGGCGCGTCGAAGCGCGTCACGCTCACGGCCAATGGCGCCGACGCCCGCACGCTGCTGCTCTGGCTCGCCCAGGAGTCAGGGGTCAGTGTCGTCGTCTCTCCGGACGTGAACGCTCGCGTCAGCGTCAGCTTCACCGACGTTCCCGCTGGCGAGGCGATCCGCGCGATCATGGCCGAAGCGCACCTCTCGGTGCTCGCGTCCTCGATGCAAGCCCCATGGCCGCCGGTGGTGTTTTACCAGCTCCCGGTCAACGTCAACACCGCCACGGCGGACGTCATCGCGTCGCGCTTCGGCGTGAGCGACGAGCTGGCAAAATGGCTCGTCGAATCGCGGCATCCGTAAGCCGCGGAAACGACGAAGGCCACGAGCTGCGCTCGTGGCCCTGAGATTGGCGATCGTGGGGGTTAGTGAGGCGTCAGGAGGTATTGCACGCGGCGATTGACCACGGTGTCATTCGGTGAAGCGCCGCCCACCGTGAACCGCAGCGATCCGTTCGTCGCGCCGTCGCCTCGGTCGAACAACACGTCCAGCTTGTTCGCCACGGCGGTATCACTCGTCGCGATGTACATCGAGGTGAACGCGCGGCCGCCGATCGTGGTGTCCCGCAGGGAATCGACCGCAAATGCATTCAGGCCGATCGGTATGCTGTCGTTCGCGGTGAAGGTCACCGTCGACGTGTACGGCCCCTTCCACTGCGCGACCTCGCTGTTGCCGTAGACGCGCCCCGTCACGTCCTTCTCCGACGTCGCAATCTTGTTCGTCAGCTGTGACAATGCGCCTGGATAGCGGCGCACGTCCGTGACGAACGCAGTCACTCCGGTCGCGTAGCTGGTCACGGCTGACGCAACCGAACCCGTCTCGCCCTTGCTGATCTGGTTGGTGACAGCGGGCACGACGACGGCGGCCAGAATCGCGACGATCGCTACCGTGACGAGCACTTCGGGCAGCGTGAAGCCGACCCGGCTCGAGCGACGGTTGAACATGACGAGATCTCCTGAGTGATAAGAGAACGACCTGCGACGGTTAGGACGACCAGCGCGGCTGCAAAGTCTCATTGGAGCGGCATGGCGAGGAACTTCGTCGAATCAACGCCGCCCGCGGAAACGAATCGCAGCAGGCCGCTCGTCCGGCCCGCGCCACCGGTCGAGGGGCCGTCGACCTGCTCGTCGACTTTGTCGAAGTCGGTCGCGCTGATCCCGGTAACTACCACCGTCAGGTACTCGATCGCGTTCGTGTTCGTGACGCGCATGAACGTGTTCTTCACCGAGCCCCCGAACCCGGTCTCGATCGACGAGTTCAGCGTGTCCTTCGAGACGTATGGACCCTTCCACTTGCTCACCATCGCGCTGTTGTACCCATTGCCGTAGATGTCGACGTTGGTCGCGGTGGTGGTCGTAATCACCTTCGACAGGTCCGAGTACTTGCCGGGATACCGGTGAACGTCTGCCAGGAATTGTTCGACGCCACTTCTGATCGCGTTGAGATCCTGGGTCACTCGCGAGGCATCGCCCTTGAGCAATTGACCGGCGACGGTCGGCATCAGGACTGCGGCGAGCAAGGCCAGAAGCGCCAGCGCCACGAGGATTTCGGCGAGAGAAAACCCCTTGCTGCGACGCCGATTTAGATGCGCGCCCGAGGCGCGTGCGGAAGTCATTCGATGAGGTCGGTGGTCCACGCGGGAAGGACGAATGTCTGCGCCCAAACGTCGCAATCAGCTGTAACAGCGGCATTACGCGTCGCTGCGCCGGTGTTACTCCCGCCTGCGTGACCCCCCGTTACCAGTTTCGTCCCTAGAGTAACGCAGCCGAACTCTCACCGCGACACCAACTTACGTGACTGCTGCCGCAGGCGCGCTCTTCCGTCTCAGAGTTCTCGGCGCTCCGGAGCTCCTGGACGACCTTGGCAGCACACCCAAGGCCCTCGGTCGCGGCAAACCGCTCGCCCTCCTGTGCTACCTGGCCGTCCGCGGAGAGGCACGGCGTGATGAGGTCGTCGACCTGCTGTGGCGCGACGTCGACGAGGAAAAGGCGCGGAACGCCTTCCGCCAGGCACTACATCGTCTGCGGTTGGCGCTTGGCGATGAGATCGTGCCGCACGACCGCGATCGACTCCGTCTCGGTGAATCCTCCCGGCTCGTGATCGACCTCGTTCAGTTCGAGGCCGCAGTGGCGATGGGACGTTTCGGCGAAGCCATCGACCTCTATGGTGCCGACTTTCTCGACGGATTCGACCTGCGTGAGCCGGCATTCGACCTGTGGGCGGAACGCGAGCGGACGCGGCTGCGTGGTCGTTTTCGTCAGATTCTCCACGACGGCGCAATGCAGGCGGGCGAGGCGGGACATTGGGACGAGGCTGTGACGCGCACGCGACGACTCTTGTCGCTCACGCCGTTCGATGCGGATGTCGCTCGGCTCGCGGCATCGACGCTTGCCTCAGCGGGCCGCCGCATCGAGGCCGTCGAGCTGTTGCGCGATTTCATCGCGAGAACCGAGCGCGAGCTCGGTGAGTCGCCTTCCCCCGATATTCAGGCTTTCGCAAGTCGACTTGCCCGCGATACGTCGGCGCGCGACGAAGGCGCCGCGACTCGCCCTGCACCCGCCGCGATCCCCTTCATCGGACGCCAGCAGGAGCTGTCCCAGCTCATCACGCTGTGGCGCGGCGTCGCCGAGGATTTCGGCGCGCTCGCGCTCATCGAGGGAGACGTTGGTTCGGGCAAGAGTGGATTGCTGCGCGAGCTCCTCGTGAACATCCGCGCGCTGGGACCGGCTCTCGTGCTTTCCGGTCGGGAACGCTTCGCTGGAGCGCAGGTCCCGTTCGGCGCCTTTGCCGAAGCGCTCAAGCCCGCCGTTCGGGCTCCTGGAGTTGCCGGCGCCAGCCCCCACCTGCTGGCGGAGGCAGCACGCCTGCTCCCGGAGCTGCGCGACATGATCGTGCTTCCGGACGTGGCCGCGGTGGACGACGAAGCGGCGCGCCTCAGATTCTTTGAGGGAGTCGCGGCGCTCGTCGACGCCGCGGCCTACGAGCGGAAGACGATCCTCGCCATCGACGACGCGCACCACCTGACGCCATCGTCGCTCGATCTGTTGACGTACCTCGTGGCGCGTCTCTCGGGGGCGCCGGTCATGTTCGTCCTCACCGCATCGAGCCAGAACGCACCGGTCGCGGTACTGGCGCGTTTGCGGGCGTTGGCCGGTGCCGAACCTGCACACGGCAATGGCGCCGGACCGCAGCGCGCTCATCTCGTACTTCGCCCGCTCACGGACGATGAAGTTCGTGTCGCCCTCACGAAGCCCGCATTGTCGCCCGCGATTCCGCGGTCTGCGATCTCATCGATCATTCGCGCCGGCCAGGGGAATCCGTTGCGTCTCGTTCAGGCCGCGCGGGCGGCGGCGACCGGCGAATCGATCGCCACCACGCCCGTGCCGCTGCGGGACATACTGCTCGAGCGGTTCGCACTGCTCCCGTCGGCGCATCGGCGACTCTACCTGGTGCTCGCAATTCTCGGTCGCCCCGCGGACGTCGCGTTCCTGGCCACAGCGTCCCACGTGCCGGAGCCCGGAGCCGCCGAAGCGCTCCGTCTGCTCGAGCAGCTCGGTTGGGTGGAGCGGGAGGGAGCCGGCATCTGCGTCGTGAGTGAGGCGGCGGCAACAGCGGTCTGCGACTCCGCCGGCGCGCCGACACGCGCGTTCCTCGCGGGGTGGATCGCAGACGCATTGACTACCCTCGCCGAGGCGGATGACTTCGACCTCGCGCGAATGCATGCCATGGCTGGCCGGCGGGAGAGCGCATTCGAGCGCGCGATGCGCGGTGGGTTCCGCGCGCTCGCCGCAGGCGCGCGGCCCGAAGCCGTGCAACGGTTTTCGCTCGCGCGAACGGTGTCGCTCTCGAGCGCGCAACAGCAGGAAGTCGAAGCCGCTCTCGAGATCTCGGGTGCGAGCAAGCGACGTCTCGGCGCCGGCACGTGCACCGCCGACCTGCGGTCCGCTGCGCCTTCCGACTCGGACTCCACGGAGAATGACGCGGCGGCGCTGCCGTGGTATCAGCGCGTGTTCCCTCATTGGCGTGTGCTCCTGACCGCCGCGGTCGTCACCGTGGCCGTCGCGACGCTTGCCGTCGCCACCCGCGCTGCCGCACGTGCGGGACGACCGGCAGCGCTGGATACGCTTGTCGTCGTCGAGCCTGACGCAGGCGCACGGCGAACCGAACGGCTCGCGATCGGCAGCTTGGCCGACGGCTTTTCCGTGGGCGAACGTCTCGACCGCCGCGACGTCGGGCCCGCCTGGGTGGATTCCGTCACCCGCCCATGGTCCAACGCGTTGCCGTCACCACGCGGTGACCGTGTCGCTCTCGCTCGGCGCGACTCCACCGATGCGCTCGTGGTTGTCAGCGCGGATCGGCACGATACGCTGCACCTGCGCGCGCCCGGAACTGATCCGGTGCCGCTCGGCTGGTCGCCCGACGGCAGTCGACTGCTCGTCAGCGCGGCCCGCCGGTTGTCGAGCGGCGAGTTCGATTCTGACCTGTTCGTGATCGGCGTGTCGTCCGCAGGCACGCCCGTGATCATCGATACCTCGGCCGATCGCGGAATCGCCGAGGCGCAGTGGTCGCCCGACGGCGCCCACATCGCGTGGGTGGCGCGAACGGGACTCCACAAGCAGCTGGAGGTCTACGTCGGCCTCGCGGATGGCAGCGAACCGTGGGACGTGAGCGCGAGCGACGCCGACGATTATCACATCGCGTGGTCTCCATCGGGGGACCTTCTCGCCTTTACCAGCACACGCGACGGAAACCCGGAGCTGTACGTCGCCGACCTCGGCGAGCCCCGCCTGTGGCGCCTGACGACCAATGTCGCGCACGACGACCGCGCGACGTTCGCGCCGAGCGGACGCTTCATTGCGTTCGAGTCGACGCGCGACGGCTTTGGCGCTGTGTACGCGATTCCGCCCTTGGGCGGCCAGACGCGCGCAGTCGATCAACGGCGTCCGCTCGACATCGCGGGTTGGCGGAGCGCGACTCCACGATACGTCGATCGCCTTCGCGTCGATGCGACATCGATGGCCGCGCCCGGGAGCACAGCGCGTATCGCGCTTCAGGCGTTCGACAGAAAGGGCGATACGATGCCGGTGCAGCATATCGAGTGGCGCATTCTGGATACTGCCATCGTCGCGTTCGCCGACAGCGTGTCCGATGGCGTGGCCGTCGCACGCACGCTTCGAGGGCGCCTGCCCGGCTTGGCGCGCGTCGTCGCCAGCGTCGGTCGCTGGCGCGCCGACACCGCAATCGTGCGTGTCGGGAACGAAGAGGTGACGCTGCTGGATGAGCGCTTTCGTCCGGACTGGCAGCGGCGCTGGCGCGCGCTCGGCGATCCCGAACCAGCCGTGCAGCGCGTCGGCGCGTCGAGCGTACTCCTGCTCCGGTCGCCGAAGAGTTGGGACAGTGGTGTGCTGTCGCTCGACGCATTGCCGTTGCTTCCGGGCCTTGTCCTCTCCGCCGACATCGCGGCGCCGTTCAGTCATCCCTCGGACGCGGGAATGGTCGTGACGCTCGCGTTGGCGGCGCCGGAGAATGATGCCGACGTCGATGTCGCAACGCCGCAACTCCTGCGACTGGTGTCGTTGTCGTGGAACGCCGAATCGCGGCGGCTGATTTACTCGGTGGGCCGCGAAGCGTTCAGCGAGCCCGCGGATTCGCTGCTTCCGGCGGATGCAGCCAGTGCGCGCATTCGCGTCATGGAGGACAGCACGGTGAGCTTTTCGATCGCGGGTGTGCAGCGCTGGCGTTCAGGATTGAAGCTGTCGCCGGGACAATTTGGAACGCGCGCGCAACTCTGGTTGAGCGGCCGTGCGACGGGAGAGGAGGTGCGCGTAGCGCGCGTGTCGGCCGTCGTGGAGGGTGTGCGTTAGCAGCCCGTCACGGGGATACTGTACTGCACGTTCACCTGGCCCGCAGAGGCGGCCGGAACTCCTGGCGGAATAGCAGCTTTGAAATACCAGATTGTTCCGGCTGCCGGGTTCCCCGGTGATCCGTCGAACTGCGCTTCCAGGTCCACCGCGCTCAGAGAATCCACGCCCTGCACGTTGATGAACAGCCGGGAAGGCGATCCCGCTGTGAAGCTCAACGTGTCACCGATGCGTGCATCGCCGATGGTGAGACCTGTCGTCACGAGGTCGCGTGTGACATACGGACCGCGCCAGTTCAACGCGTTCGCCGCACCGATCGCATTGCCGCATGCGTCCTTTGTCGTCGCGCTTGGTGCGCTGGCGAGGTAGAGCAGTTGCTGGGGATACGAGCTCACCGCCTTCTTGTATTCCACAAGCGCAAGGCTCGTGGAGAACAGCGTCTGCGCCAGCGCGGACGTTCGCGCGTCGCGGATTCGACCCATGAGCGCGGGCACTACCACAGCCGCGATGATGGCGAGCAGGGCCAGCGAGATCAACACCTCGAAGATGGTGAACGCTCCCGCACGAAAGCGAGTCATCAACACCCCACGATATTGATGTTGAACAGAACGTCCACGGGATTGTTGCCGTTTGGCGTGAACGTGATCTGCGCCCCTGAGCCGTTGGGCACGCCGTCCAAGGCCATGCCCAGGTCCTGTGCGTCCTTCGCGGCCACGCCGGTGAGCTGGATCTGGAGCACCGCCGGCTGCACCGCTGTTCCCGACGGCGGAACTCGAAGGAGCTGATCCTGCGCGACGATTCCGGGCGCGAGCTGGTAATTCTGGGTGCGAAGCATCGGTATCAGATGATACGGTCCCGCCCATCGGCTCACATCCGTCGCGACGTAGAAGGTCCCGCACGCATCGTTGTCGGTGGTCGCGATCTTCGCATAGAGATACGAGAGGCGGCCGGGATACTTGAGCACGTCGCCGCGATACGTCGGCGTCACACCCGCAGCCCCCAGCTCGCCCTTGAAGCGGCGCAGCGCGGTCACCGCATTACGGATGTTCCGTTGATGCAGGCTCGTGTCGGTGTTGAACAACATCACCGTCGCGAGGATGGCCATGACGCCCAACGTCACGACGACGAATATCAGCGCGAAGCCGCGATGCGCCCTAACAGCCATGGATCGCGACGTGGTATTCGACGGTCACCGGAGCGTTGGTAACGTTCTTCGTGAACCGCACGGCGCCGAAGATCCCACTCGTGTCCCCCTCGACACGACGCGCCAGCGCCAGGGCATCGGCGTAGGCGACGTTTCGCATGACGATCGCGAGCGTCCCCGGGGTCGTGGCGTCATTGCCCGTGAAGTACTCCTGCTGGAAGTAGGGCGGTCCGCCGGGGTTGTATACCGCAGAGTATCGCAGCAGCGTGTCGTCCGCGAAGAATCCGGGCGCGACGAGAAAACCGCTGGTCGGAAATTCCTGTCGGAAAAACTGCCCGTTCCAGTTGGTCGTGTGCGCGTTCTTGAATTTGGAGTTGTTCGTGAGCGGGGAACTGCGTCCGCAGCTGTTCCGGTCGTTCGTCGTGATCGCGTTCGTGAGTTGCGACAGCGTGCCCGCATTCTCCGTGACGAGCTGGAAGAACGAAAACTGGGTACCGGTTCCCTTGTTCGCATACTGCGCAATTGCCTCGGACATCTCCGCGAGCGTCTGTGCCGCCTTGTCGACGTTGTCATTGCCCGTACTCGTTTGCGACGTAGCAACGGCGTTCGATACGACGATGACGACGGCGATGATCGCGACGATGCCCAACGCCACGACCATCTCCATGAGCGTGACGCCGCTGCGAGAGCGTGCTCGCGTGATCAACATCCGCTGATGCGAAGCTCGTAGTCGAGCGCAGTGGGATCCGTGGCTGCATAGCGTACCGTGCCGATGGTGCCACTGATCGTCTGATCGACCAGCGCATCCAGCGCTTGCGCGTCCGCCTGGGTCACCGATGCCATATGGATCTGCAGCCGAGCCGCCAGCTCGGGATTCTTCGGATTCGCCGGCGGATTCGCGGGAACGCGCACGAGCGCGTCCTGAACCGTATAACCCGATACGATCTGAGTCTGCGCCCCGGGGACGAACGGCGTGAGCACGTACGGACCCTTCCAGGCCGTGACTGCCGCACCGCTGTAGACGTCCGTGACGCGATTACAGCTGTTGCGATCTGTGTTCGTGATCGGCGTTGTGAGCTGGGACAACGCGTGCGGATAGGCGCCCACGGTCTGCTCGAAGGAAGCCGCGGTATTGGTCGTCTCCATCGACGCAATCGCGCTCGCGATTTCGAACAACGCGCTCGCCGCCTGCGACGATCGCACCGCCGAGCTGTTCGCGGTGGACCGGAAGGTGTCGTTCCCGAACGACGCGTAAATCGCCACGGCCAGGATCGCCGCGATGGCGATCCCGGTGATGACTTCGAAAAGCGTCAGTCCGTCGCGACGCACAGTGGAAGGACGAATGGCCCTGCAAAAAGAATCGCCGCGGAAATTCCGCGGCGATTCCGTCGTACCCGTTATCAGCGTGCCGAGACGGCCAGGTAATAGGCGTTGGGACATGGGGCGTTGTTCGTCGCCGGCGCAGCCCCGCTGTACGGACAACGAAAGCGGCCCAGCGTGCGTCGCTTCACCACTTCGACGGCCTCCACGGCATCGTCCTCGCTCGGTCCGTCGATCAGCGAGTTGACCGCGCTGAACGCCGCACCGCTCAAATTCGGAATTCGCACCGCGATGAAATCGCCCTGTGACGCGTTGCCGGCGGCGACAGAGTCACCGCCCGTGAGGCCACCTGCGCCACCGCCTTCGTCGAATACAGCCAGGCGATTCACGATCCGGGCGTTGTAGCCGGTGCTGGTTACCGTGTCGGCCGCTGTCGCCGTCACCGGGACAGAAATGCCGAGGTACGGCCCGTTCCAGCCCCCTTGCTCGCTCGACAGGTAGAACGCGTCGAGAGCCGTGGAGTCCGTGGTGAGGTCCGGACGGTTGACGAGGTCCTCGAGATCGTGTGGCAATTCCGGCCGCACGTTCACGCCGAACGCTTCGAGCGCCGTGCGGATATTGCCCAGGTCTTCGGCAACGCGGGTGGGGTCCGCGCTGTCGAACTGCTTCACGACGGTCGGATACACGACCGCGGCCAGCGCCGCGATGATACCCACGGTGACGACGGTCTCGACGAGGGTAAAGCCTCGTCTTGGAATTCTGGCCTTCATGTCCTGCTCCGTGTGGATGGTGCTCGGGATGGGCGGCTGCGAAAGCTCACGCATGCCAAGCTCGCGCGGTCACGTCACACGAGCGTTACTCCGGAGCGCACTGTTGTGACGCGGTTGGGGAGGACCTTGAACTTCTAGCCCGTACACGACTTACGCTAGTACGTCAGGCCACCTGAAAGGGTTCCAGGTTCTCGCGCACATGCGCGGCGGTCTTCATCCCGACCGCGGCCGTCAGCACCCCAGGCAAGGTTCGCACGAACGCCAACGCTCGCTGCGCGTCGGTCCGACCAGCAAACAATTCCCGAATCGCAGGCGGAAGATCGTGCGTCAGTTCCCCCTGGAGGAGCGGCGCGCTCGCCACCAGATCGATGCCAAGGTCCGCCGCCGCGTCCAGCACATGTACGAGGCGTCCGCGCGGATCTCGCTGAGTCGAAACGCGCACGGCTTCAGACATCGTGAGGTTGATCGGCAACTGCACAGCCCGAAAGTGATGCTTTTCGCCCGCTATCTCCCGCGCAAGAGCGGCGAGCTCGTACAGCGATAGATGCCCGTGACTTCCGGAGGGCAGACGCAAGCCGTTCCAGGTGGCACAGCCATATATCGATATCTCGCCGCGACCCACGCACCCTTCCAGCGCTGTGAACGCTGCGCGTAAACGGTCGCGCAGAACTTCGGGCGTCACCGCGCCAAGCTGCTGCTCGGGGTTGTGGACGTAAAAAACGTCGAGTCCCTGTACGCCGAGATTGCGCATGCTCCGATGCAGCTGATCGATCAGGAAACCCGGCGTCAGCGCGTGCCCCCCGCCGACGAGATCATCCGGGCTCAGAATACCGGGATCGAAGTACTCGGTTTGGAGATAGCGCTCGTAGTCGGCACGAGTGGCCGGCGCTTCGTCATCCAGCGGGACGTAGCCGCCTTTGGTACACAGGAACACTTCGTCTCGGCGCACGGCGCCGCCCCCGATCATCTCCTGCAGCACGCGACCGATGACCCGTTCGGAGCGCTGACACCGATAGTTGATCGCTGTATCGATTGCGTTGACGCCGCTCGTCAGCGCCAGTCGCAGCGCGTCCGCATACATGGCATCCGCGTCCGCATCGCTTTCGCCGAGGTATGTACCAACGGCGATGGACGACACGGACAGGCCGCCTTGCGTTCGGCGATAAAAGTCCGGCACGAGGCGGCCGGCCCATCGTTCCGCGTATCGATGTGTACCAGCCGCGCTCGCTCGTGTGGCCACCGAAGGTGCCGATGAGCTCGCGGACGCTCGCGTCGACTTTTTCACTTTTTAGAGCCTAACGCGCATCGCCGTGTACCGGCAGGCACGGCCGCGTGTCCGAGCGAAATGCGAATGTGCGTAACAACACAGTCGATCGTCTGTTTGTGGGCACCTCAGTTTGGTAGCTCGTCGATTACTGCGGGATTACATTACCAGGCTCACAAATAAGGACTTTGGACTCATGCCAGAATTCGGGGCTTTGGCGTCGCGATGGTGGATGCCCGTGCTATTCGTCATCGTAGCCGGCCACATCACCAATGTCTGCGTTACGCTCTTTCTCCATCGCGCACAAACCCATCGCGGGGTGAAGCTGCACGCCGTGGCCGCATTGCCGATGCGCATCTGGCTCTGGTTGACGACGGCGATTGTGACCAAGGAGTGGGTCGCCTGCCATCGCAAACACCACGCGTTCGCCGACCGCGAAGGCGATCCGCACAGCCCTCTGCTCGAGGGATTGCGCAACATCATCGTCAAGGGAGCCTTCTACTATAGAAAGGCTGTCCGGCAACCCGGCATGCTCGAGAAGTATGGCAAGGGGACGCCGAATGACTGGATCGAGCGACATCTTCTCGCGCGCCTGAACTGGCTTGGCATCGTCATCATGCTCGGCCTCGACGTCTACCTCTTCGGATTTTTCGTTGGCCCTGTCGTCTGGGGCGTGCAGATGCTCTGGATTCCTTTCTGGGCTGCTGGCATCGTCAACGGCGTCGGACATGCCCTCGGTTATCGCAACTTCGAAGTAAAGGACGAGAGTCGGAACATCACGCCGATCGCCATCTGGCTCGGCGGCGAAGAGCTCCACAACAACCATCACGCCGATCCGAAATCCGCCAAGTTCAAGGCGAAGTGGTACGAGTTCGACATCGGCTGGCTGTACATTCGAGTTTTGCAGCTTCTGCGTCTCGCGAAGGTGGAGTACGCCCGCTCCTGACGTCACCTGCGTCCGCTGCGGCCAGACTCGCGCCGGTTTTGAACGTCCCCCGTTTCCAGGACCGGTCGGCGCGCGGATTGTTGCTGAGATCTGCCAGGATTGCTGGAACCAGTGGGTGCGCCAGCAGACGATGCTGATCAACCATTACGGTCTCAACGTGATGGATCCGCAGGCGCGCAGCTTTCTGACGAAGAACATGCAGTCGTTTCTCTTCCGCGCGGGAACCTCAGAAGACGTCGACACGAGCAAGAAAGGCTCGATCACCTGGTAACGTCGCTGCGATGATGTGATTCTGGCGAATGCGCGCGTTGACGGTTGTGCGCGCGTTTTGATATACTCTGTGCCGAGCCCGCGAGTACGCATCCCCTGCGTGACGCGGGCTCTTGACATTAGTAGCGTTCCGCTACTAATTCACCGGATGCGTGAGCGAACGGTGGTCCTGTCGCGGCCGAGTATTCGCCCCATCACCGCGGCAGTTGACGTCGTGCTCCTCACGCCTCGCGACAGCTCCCTCGCCGTCCTGCTGTTACGCACCGACGCACGCGCACGCGATCGATGGATGTTGCCGTGGGACGCGCCACGTGCCGACGAGTCGCCCGACGATGCGGCGTTGCGAATCGCTCGTGCCGTGCTCGGCAATGCGCCCGCAGCGTTGGAACAGGTGGCCGCCTTCGGCGATTCGCGGCGCCATCCGGGTGACGCCCAACTCTCGATCTCGTTCGTCGGGCTCGTCCCCCACGACATCAGCGCCGCAAGTACAGAGGCGGTGTCATGGGTGGACGTCGGCGAACTGCCCGTCTTGGCGCCAAGGCATCGCGCCATCGTCGATGCGGCCGTTGAGTCCGTTCGCCGCCGTATTGATCAATCGCCGCTGGCGTTTCGGCTTCTACCACCGTCGTTTACGCTCAGCGAGTTGCAGAGCGTCTACGAGCTGCTCCTTGGTCGGCGCTTGCACAAGGCCAGTTTCCGACGCGCGTTGCAAGCCGCATTTCTCGTTGAGCCGATCGAGGAGTGGCGCAGCGAAGGACGCGGCCGTCCCGCCCAACTTTATCGTTACGCACCCCGCCGACGCCGTGGTCCGCGCCGCGGCGTACGGTTCGACCTCTTCAACGCCGACTAGTCGACGCGACGAAGCCGCAGCAACCCGCGGGCGATGGCGACGTTATCGCACGCCATGCGATACAGCTCGCCAAAACCACGCTCGGGACGCCAGTCCTCCTCGTGGATGCATGGCGGGCGATGCCCTGCCCTCCTGCTTCGGTCGCCCCGCCGCTCGACGACGACGCGTACTTTGCGTCCGTCTGCGGGTGATCCTGCCAGTTCAATGGCGACGTACCCTCCGCCAGGTAGATCGCGATGAAATAGGCGCTCGGCGGATCGACGTTCCTGAGACTCATTGTCTCGTCCAACGATCTGCTGCTGCACGACGTCTCCCGGGTGCTGCGTACTCTTGAGGGTATAACGCGGACAACGCACTCGGCAGACACGTCCGCAAGACCAGTGCCCTGTGCGTGTGCTCGCAACGCGCCGTCAGACGACGCTCATGCGCTAACCCCTCGCTTAATCGCCTTCAGGCGACCTTCGTGACATCGGCCGCTTGTGGACCCTTCTGTCCCTGCACGATCTCGAACTCCACGCGATCGCCTTCCGCGAGCGATTTGAAGCCAGAGCCCTGGATCGCGCTGTAGTGCACGAAAACGTCAGGTCCACCCTCCCGGGAAATGAACCCAAAACCTTTCGCGTCATTGAACCACTTCACGGTGCCGGTGATGCGAGCCATTGCTGCTACCTCGAGTGATGCCAGTTCCGCCCCGGGGACTCCACGGGACGCCTGGCGCCGCTGAGGGCAAAATCCATGCACTGTGGCGCCCGTCACGGGCGCGGAAGGTTCAGGCGGCGCCGGCGACGTACCGCGCGATGCGACCGCACTTGCTGCACCGCAAGGTGACCTGCGCGCGAGGCGGCGGGGGCGCTTGATCGGGGTGGCGCTCGATCGAACCCGAGCACGAAGGGCAGATCAGTGGGGCGCCGTTTCGGTCCCTGGCTATCAGGTGAAGCGCTTGAGCAGGGTTGAACGTCGCGGGACGCGGCTTCCGCATGTACGGTCCTCCAATTGCCTACGGTACGTCTGTCCGGTGCTGCTTATCGGGCGCCGGATCGCCTACTTCATGAGACTTTCATGCGGAGATTTGGTAACCAGCTAATGCCGCAATTAAGTGTGCTGTCTCATGTTGTACGACATACATGCCGCGGAAGCGTGCTCATCACCGCGGCCTTCGCCTCTGCATGCGGACCGCGCGCGCACATCCCGCCGCGCCCGGCGCAGCCGGACGTGATACCCGGGGCGTTGGCCCCTCAAGATCCACAGCTTCAACTCGCGAAAGCCCTCGCCCCGGTGCTCTTTATCCAGCGGGACGAGTACTTCCCGCTCGAGCGCGTCGTCGCAGTGGTGCATCCGTCACGTCGGGTCATCGCCTATCACCTGTTGTGGCGCGACGACGTGCACGGCTCATGGATTCCCTTCACCGTGCCGACCGACGAGGAGATCGTGTGGGTCGGTTATGACACCACCCGCGCACCGACCGAGCTGTGGACATTCTGGCATGGCAAGATCCTCCACACGCCATGGTCCGATCGCGGCAGCGTCGCGATCGACGTGCAATGGGGCAAGCACGGGTCGATGCCGCGCGGAATCATCGAGAGCGACTTGCCAGGCTTGCGAAAGCTCAACGCATTTTTTGCGTTCACCTACATCGGCATTCCAGACATGCTGCTGGGCCGTTTGACGAGACCGGGGCCGATATGCTTTTGCCACGGCTATCGACGGTACCGGACGTTCACGAAGACGCTGAACGTCGGCGATCACCTCGACGCGATCATCCGGACCGACGACCCCGGTGCTGCGCTGGCTCAGGTTTTCGGGCGACCGTATTCACGAAAACGGAATTGGCCGTGACCGGCTTTCCGTCTCACGACACGTAGATAACCTCGCCCTCGTCGCTGATCCCCACCTCGTGGTGGGCGTCGCACACCCCACAGATTTTGGTGGCGATCCAGGCCACGTTGAGCGCATCCCGCTGGCGCTGAGAAGCCGGTTTGATCGCCACACGCTTGTAATTGTATTCCCCGCAATTCTCGCAGGCGTGCGCTTTCGCGATGCGTTCGGCGCGCTCTTCCGTGATTCGCTTCAATCGCGAACGCTCACTTGTTCGTCGATTCCCCTGAACGGGTGAGCGCGTTTCGAGGCGCCGGATAGCTCGACGGGGGTGCCTGCACCGAAGTCGCCGGTGTCGTAGCGGAAGGGATGCCGCGCGTCACGAGTTCGCGGAGCGCGCCGACCGCCCCCATGACCGCAGACGCTTCCGTCGGCAGGAATATCGTCGACCCTTTGCCTTCGGCCAGCCGAGGAAGTGCTTCGAGATACTTGAGCCCAAGCAGATACATGGCGGCCTGACCGTCGGGTAGGGACGCGGCCATCTTTTGCAGCGACTCCGCTTCCGCTTCAGCCATGGCCAGCCGAGCTTCGGCCAGACCGTGCGCGCGCAGCACTGATGCCTCTTTCTCGCCCTCGGCTTTACGTACCGCCGATTCCTTCATGCCTTCGGCTTCGAGAATCGCTGCCCGCTTGCCTGCCTCGGCGTTCGTCACCGCTGCGCGGCGCTCGCGCTCGGCACGCATCTGCAATTCCATGGCTTGCTGGATGTCGTGCGGCGGCTCGATGGACTGGAGTTCAACTCGCGTGACATCGACGCCCCAGCTGACGGCGGCCTCCTCGATGACTTCCCGCATCCGTTTGTTGATCTGGTCGCGGCTGCCGAGTGTCTGATCGAGCTCCATCTCGCCGACGATGTTGCGCAGGGTGGTGCGTGTAAGCGTCTCCAGAGCATATGGAAGATTCTGAACGGCGTACGTCGCCTTCTGCGGGTCGGCGATGCGGTAGTACAGGACGGCATCGATGTCGATGGTCACGTTGTCCTTCGTGATCACCGGCTGACTCGGAAAGTTCAGAACCTGTTCGCGCAGGTCGATCCGCGTGGTCGTGCGCGCGGCGATACGCTTCGTGCCGCCCACGTCCGCCTCGGCATAGCGCACATCGATCGCCCGCGGCTTTTCGACGAACGGGATGAGCACGTTCAGGCCGGACCGCGCCACCCGGTGAAAGCGTCCCAGGCGCTCGACGACGAGGACTTCTGCCTGTCCAACGACCTTGAGGGCTCGTGTGACGACGACGAGCCCGAAGAAAACGATGGCGCTCACAATGAAGCCAGCCATGGCGACTCCGACCGGGGGGACTTTCATTGTATGGGGAGGACCGGCACCCAGCAACGCGGGCTCTACGGTCTTTGCCTGAAATTTGCTATCATTTGCCCCGCCTCTTACAGCTCAGGAGAGAGCAGATGGCGACCAGAAAGAAGTCGTCGGGCCGAAAGAAGTCGGCGCGTGCCAGAAAGGGCGGCGCGCGCAAAAGCGCCTCCAAGCGGCCGCGTCGCGGCAGCTCGATGGCGCGTAAGCGCGGTGGATCGAAGCGCGGTGCAGCAAAGCGCGGACGCTCCATGGCCAAACGGGGTAGCGCGAAGCGCAGTAGTGCGAAGCGCGGGGGCGCCAAAAAGGGCGGGAGCAATCGCTCGCCGAGCCGGCGTCCGAAACGTGGTGGAGGAGGACGCTCGCCTGTAGCGCGCGTGAAACGCGTGACGCAGGAAGTCGTTCAGCAGGCGGCGACCGCTGTTACCGCTGGGGTCGAAACATTGCGCGATTTCGGCGGAAGTCTCGTCGATCGCATGCGCAATGAGGGCGGCGGCGGCGGAAGCAGCAGTGGCGGGATGGGTGGTATGGGGGGAATGGGCGGCAACGGCTGATACGCGTCGCCAACGCTCTCTCACGACCGGCGAAAGATCAGCGCTTCGGTGCGTCTTTCGCCGGTGTTTTTTCAGTACCGTGGGATCGACGGGTCGACCGTTGCACTCCAGGTATCGATGCCCCCCGTCAGGTTTCGGGCGCGGTAGCCGTGGCGCCTGAGCCACTGCACCGCCAGCGCGCTGCGCGTGCCGTGATGGCAGTAGACGACGATGTCGCCATCCGTCGGCAGGCTTTCGAGCGCGTCCGGAAGTTGGTCCATCGGAATCAGGCGCGACGCGTCGATGCGAGCGACCTCCCTCTCCCATGGCTCGCGCACGTCCAGCACCAGCGGCACGCGGCCACTCTTCAGTAGCGCCGCGAGTTCGCGCGGATGCATCTCCGAACCATCCCCATTGGTTCTGGATTCCGTCCGAGCATTGGGATGCGCGATTCCGGCGCAGGCGGGACAATCCGCTCGCGCAGGAATCTGAATCGACCGCCACGCCATTCGACCGAAGTCGATCTGAAGGAGGCGGCCGGTCTGGTCGCGATCAGTATCGAGCAGGAGCTTCAAGGCCTCCACGGCCTGCAGCGTTCCGATGACTCCGGGCACCGCACCGAGCACGCCGATGTCTTCACAGCTCGGCGACGCGCCCGGTGCCGGCGGTTCTGGAAACACGCATCGATAACACGGTTTTCCCCCCGCGGCGAAGACGGCGACCTGCCCTGAAAAGCGCTCGACGCTTCCGTATATCCAGGGCACTTCCGCCTGCGCGCATCTGTCGTTGACGGCATATCGCGTGGCGTAGTTGTCTGAGCCGTCGACGATGAGGTCATACTCGGGAATGATTGTACGCGCCGTGGCGTCGTCCAGACGCACCGCGTGACCACGCACGTTTACGTGGGGATTGAGGCGTTGCAGTGCGTCGATCGCCGACGCCGACTTCTGCCGCCCGACGTCGTCCGTGGAATGCAGGATCTGACGGTGCAGGTTGCTGATCTCGACGACGTCGTTGTCGACGATGCCGATGGTGCCGACACCTGCCGCGGCGAGATAGAGGGCTACGGGAGATCCCAACCCGCCGGCGCCGACGACGAGCACCCGCGCTTCTTGCAGTCGCTGCTGGCCCGCCATCCCCACCTCGGGCAGGACCAGCTGGCGTGCATAGCGTTTGAGCTCATCGGCCGAGAGCATGCCCCAATATACGGGCGTCGCTCGGCCGCCTGCGCGGTCTATAGGACGACGGTCGGCGGCGTGAGACCCGCGTTCGCCACGAGCAGATCGTCGAGCGGCAGGTCCTCGAGGCGCGAGATCAGACGCTCCGGTCGCACGATGAGCGACGTCCCTTTGCGCTCGATGAGTCCTTCGCCGGCGAATCGCCCCAACACGAGGGACACGGATTCGCGGGTGGCACCGACGAGTTCGCACAGCAGGCGATAGCGCGCCGCGTTGAGCACGACGCAGCCGTCTTCACGCGTAAAGCTGTCGAACGTCGCCATCCGTGTGAGGGCGACGACAAGGCGTTGCTCCACGCTCATGGTGGTCAGCTCGCGGAGTTTCTCCAGGAGCGCCGTACGTTCGGCGAACATCTGCGCGATGAGTAGCGTGGCGTGTTGCGGTTGTTCGCGCAGGAACGAGCGAAAGCGTGCACTGCTCATGAACAGCGTGGTCGTTTCCTCATCTGCGCGCGCTTCCGTGGAGTAGCGTGGTGTCGAGGACAATCCTTCGCCGCCGAACGATTCACCCTGCGTCGCGATCCATGGGATGTATCCGCGGCCTGCACGCACGCGACTGCGCAGTACGACGCGACCGGAAAGCACGACAAAAACGCCGTCGGCGGCTGCGCCGCGCTGGTAGATCACGAACCCGGCCGGCCAGCTCGCACGCGCCGCGTACGCCAGCAACGCGTCGACCGTTGCCGGCGAAAGCCGGGTCGAACTCGCGAGCTGCTGATCCACCGCCATCCATCCTCGCTTCGCCTGTTGACACACGGGGTTGCAATGTCTGGGCCGCTCTTGACAGTTGCTGGGACCGTCGGCTCTCTTGCTCCGGCCGAAGAGCGCGATGCAGTGCTCTCCGCGGCGCCCCAGTCGATCCGATCCGGCGGATCGCGACCGCGCAGGTGAACATCTGACCGTTCCCTCGCTGCTCATCCTCGGCACGGACGCGGTGCTCACCGCGCGGCCGGCGACAGCCGTGCAACTCTCACACGCGTGTCGCGCGGCAGGCTTCGATGCCGTGGTGCCGGCGACATGGGGCGACGAGATCATCGCGCGCACCGTCACGGGTGAGCTCACCGCGACAGACATGCCTCTGGTGCAGTGCAGCTGCCCGCTTGTCGCGCGGCGATTTGGCCACTCGGCGGCGCTTGGCACGCGACTGTTACGCTTCGTTCCGCCGCCCGTCGCAGCCGCCCGCTACCTGCGACGGCTTTATGGCGGTTCTGCCCTTCGTATCACGTATGCTGGCGACTGCCCCGTGCCGGAAACCGACGCAATCGACTCGCTGCTTTCTTCGGCGTCCCTGCTCGTCATGCTCGGCGAACGTGGGGTAACGCCCGCGTCGCAACCGATGGAATTCGACTCGGTGTTGCCGCCCGATCGACGCCGCCATTACTCCGAAGCGGGCGGCATTCCATGCCTCGATGCGCTGCGTGATCTCCATCCATGTGACGTCATCGAGTTGACGGGCGGTGATGTCGAGGTCGATATCGCGCAGAACTTATTGGCCGACCATCGCGCGCTTATCGATGTTGCGATTGCGCTTGGCTGCCGATGCAGCGGCGTCGTCGATGGCGTGGATGCGGCCCGCGCTCGACGAGAGGTGCGAGAGCACGAGCCGCCTCGCTCTCGCGCGCCCGTCCTCGAGCACGACTTTCACGTGGATATCCGCGCGCCGGAACCCGTGACTCGTGAGGACGACGACGCGATGCGTCGCAGTCTCGATGAACCCGACGACGCTCGTGGGGTCGATCACGAACCGGTGCTGGCGGTCGCCGAGGTTTCGTCGCGTCGCCGATCGCCTCAGGGCACCACTCGCGCGGTTCTCGGTACGATGCCCCTTGCTCGCGGAGGCGGCGGCCGCCAGTTGCCGCGCGCCTACGTCGCGCGGCGCCGCTCTTCCCCGAAAAGCGGCATGCGGCAATCCGCTGTGCGGCGCGAAGCGCCGTCGGCGACCCCCGGGCCCCGGATCGACCGCCTTCCACTCCTCTGGATCGGCGCTCTGGTGCTCGCCCTGAGCGTCGTTGTCGTGGTCGCGTTGATCGGGAACTAGGTCCGGACAGTCAGGCGGCCGCGTCCAGTGCGTCCGGCACGGCCTCCCGGAGCAGCTTCGCGAAGCAGGTCTCATTACACGCGAATCGACGCGCGCAGCCGATACAGTCGCGACGAATCTTCTCCGGAAACCGGGCTCGGTCCACGCGCGCGTAGCCGAGCGCCTCGAAGAACGCAGGCTGCAGGGTGAGGGCGAATACTTCGGGAATCGAGCGTGCCCTCGCGAGGTCCTCGACCGCACTGACGATCCGACGCCCGAGCCCCATCCCTTGCGCCTGGGACGCCACTGCGATCGCCGCAACTTCCGCTACGGACGGCGAATATTCCTTGAGTGCTCCACAGGCGGCCAATCTGCCGTAGGCGTCGACGGCGACGACGTAGTCATCGATCGCCGCGGCGATCATGTCCGGCGTTCGCCGCAGCATGACATGCTGATCGGCGAAGAAGTTGTTCAGCCGGGCGATCGCATCGACTTCGTCCACGCGGGCGCGGCGAACGATGATGGATTCGCCGGTCATGCCAGCACCTGCTCAAGGATGGCGAGGCCTTGGGCCAGTTCATCGCGCGTGGTCACCAGGGGCGGCAGCAGCCGCACCGTATGTTCTCCAGCGCTGCAGACCAGCAGACCAGCCGCCATGGCATCATTCACCACCGACGCCGCGGGCTCGGTGACGTCGAGTCCCCACATGTAGCCGATGCCCCGAACGCCGCGAATGCGCGCCGTCCGCCGGCCGATGCCGCGAAGTTGTGCGCCGAGCCAGCCCCCATTCTCCCGCACGGACGCCAGGAGCGCGGGATCGCTCAGCCGCTCCAGCACGTATTCGGCAATGCGTGCCACGAACGGTCCGCCGCCGAACGTGGTCCCGTGGTCCCCAGGCTGGATGGCGTCCGCGATGTGATCGGCGACGAGCACGACCCCCATGGGGAGTCCCGCGGCAACGGGTTTCGCGAGCGACAGAAGGTCGGGCGTTACGCCGATCTGCTCGTACGCGAACAAGGTTCCCGTGCGGCCCAACCCGCACTGCACCTCGTCGAAAATCAGGGCGACGTTGCGCTCGTGAGTGAGCGCGCGCACTTCGCGGACGAAGCCGGCGTCGAGCACGCGAACGCCGCCTTCGCCCTGTACCGGTTCGAGGATGAGGGCGGCGGCCGTCTCAACGTCGAGCGCATTCGCAATGTCCTCGATATCGCGCTCGACGATCGATACGCCGCCGGCGAGCGGGCGGAACGGCATCCGATAGCCGGGACGATCCGTCGCCGCCAGGCTGGCGAACAGGCGTCCGTGAAAGGATCCACGCAATGCGACGACGTCGCGTTTCGCATCGCCCATGGTACGGGCCCAGCGACGCGCGAACTTGAAGGCCGCTTCGTTGGCTTCCGCTCCGGAATTGCAGAAAAACACTTTCGAAGCAAACGATCGCTCCGCAAACGCACGCGCGAGGCGCGTTGCCGGCGCAGTCCAGTACAGGTTCGATGTGTGGACGAGGCCGTCCGCCGCGTCCCGCATGGTGGCTACCAGGCCGGCATCACCGTAACCCAGCGCGTTGACGGCGATACCGCTCACGAAATCAAGATAGCGTTTGCCGTCGCTGTCGATGAGGTACACGCCCTCACCGCGCACCATCTCGACGTTTCGCTTGTACGTGGGCAAGACGGCGTCCCGGCCGTAGCCAACGGGCTGGTCGGATGCGGCGCTGGACTGTACCAGCTCGGGCTGAATGTCGTATACGGGTAGCGCCATGGGTCCTACTCCGCCTTGTTCTGAACGATCGTACCGCGCGTCGCATCCGCGATCGTGCGCAGATCGCCGATGCGGACGCGCTTTACGCCGCCGTGAACGGCGTCGACGGCGGCAGACAATTTTGCGCGCATACCACCAGCCGCCCGGCCATCCTGCATCAGGCCGCGCGCCTCATTGATCGTCAGAGTCGCAAGCGGCGCTTCGTCCACCAGCACGCCCGGCACGTCGCTGACGATCACCAGTTCCTCGGCTTCCATCGCTATCGCGATGGCGGCGGCTGCGTCGTCGGCGTTCACGTTCAGCGCGGGACCGAGCTCGTGACCGACGTTGCGACTCACTGGCGATACAACGGGCAGGAAGCCACCGTCAATGAGATGCAGGAGTAACGACGTGTTGATTTTCTGCGGGGTGCCGACGTGGCCCAGACGACCTGTTTCGACTGGCATCGCGGCGATCAACGAGGCGTCCTCACCAGAGACGCCCACCGCCCGCACACCTTCCCGCACGAGCGCTGACACGAGCCTCTTGTTGGCCGTGCCCGACAACGCCATGCGCACCAGCTCCATGTCCTGAGCGGTCGTTACGCGTCGGCCATCGACGAATTGTGGTACGAATCCGAGCTGATGCTGGAGCGCACTGATGTCGTCGCCGCCACCGTGCACGAGCACCATGGCCGCGGATAGCGCATCCCAGACATCCGCAATCTCCGTTGCGAACGCCGGGTCGGCGAGCGGACGACCGCCCACTTTGATGACGCGCGTCACGCGGGCAAACCAGCGGTCTCGGCGAGACCCAGCATGACGTTCGCGTTCTGCACGGCTTGGCCGGCGGCGCCCTTCATCAGGTTGTCGATCGCGCTCAGGACGAGCAGGCCGGGCCGGCGTACCGATGCCAGGGGCGTAACCGACACGCGGACCACGTTGCGATGTGTGACATCGCGTAGCGTGGGCGGGACATCGGCCCACTCGAGAAACGGCTCGCCGACGAACGCGTCACGCCACACCGCGCCAGGGTCCTTGAGCGGCGCGGACAGCTCGATGACGATCGTGGAGAGTATGCCTCTCGCGACCGGCAGAAGATGCGGTGTGAAGACGACGTCCACGTCCGCTCCCCACGTCGCCAGCGTGGAACGCATTTCCGGGATGTGGCGATGGCCATTGCCAACGCCATACGCGCGATAATCCCCGTCGATTTCGGCGAACAAGAGCTCGCGTTTCGGCGCATTCCCTGCGCCCGTCACGCCGGAAGCGGACGAAATCTGGATCGTGCTCTGTGGCGCGATGATCCCTGCGGCAACCGCAGGCGCCAGCGCAAACAGAACCGACGTGGGATAGCAGCCAGGATTCGCCACCACCGCAGCGTCGCGAATGCGGTCTCGCGCGAGCTCGGTGAGGCCGTAGGGCATTCCGTCGCAGCCATTGCCGGGCCGGAGGTCGCTCGACAGATCGACGACCCGAGCGCCGGCATCGCTCGCCTTTTCCACCCACTGTCGCGATGCACCGTGCGGTAGGGCGCTGAACACGAGCTCGACGTCGCCCAGCGGAGCGTCTTCGGTCGCGATGAACGTGATATCGCGGCCGGCAACGCGCGCGCTCGTCCCGCGCTGCTCGTTCGCGGTAGCGAACGCCAGCGACAGCGCCGGATGTCCGGCGATGAGCGAGCAGAGCTCGCGACCGGCGTATCCGCTGGCCCCGAGCACTCCGACGGGTAGCTTATTCACGATGAATGCATAATAATACAATCGCACCGAGTCAACCTCTTCCCCGCCACATGACCGCAAAGGCGCAGCGTCAGGCACTCATCCTCGAGCTCATCGGGTCGCATCAGATCGGCTCTCAGGAGGAGCTGCGCGCGTTGCTCAGCGAGCGCGGTGTGGCGGCAACGCAGGCGACGCTGTCACGCGACCTTCGCGAGCTCGGTTTGGTGCGCGTCCCCGGCGATGACGGCGCCCGATATGCGCTTCCGGAGATGCTCGCCGGCGAAACCGCTCCTTCATTGGAGATTTTGCTGCCCCAGCTGTTCTCGAGAGTCGACGGCGTGGGAGAGCTCATCGTCCTCCACACGCTGCCCTCGGGGGCGCAACCGATCTCCGAGGCGATCGACGCTGCGGGATGGCGCGATGTGCTCGGAACCATCGCCGGAGAGAACACGATTCTCATCGTCTGTCGTTCCGCCCAGGCGCGGCAGGAAGTCACGGCGCGACTCGCCGAGTTGGCACAAGCAGGAACTCGCTGACAGCAGTTGACGAGCGTGGCGTTATGTGTTTATTTATGCATCGTACTGTATAAACGACAGGAGCCGCGATGCCCCGAAAAATCGTACTCGCCTACTCTGGCGGACTCGACACCTCCATCATCGTTCCGTGGCTGCGGGAGCACTACGACGCCCGCGTCATCTGCGTGGCCGCCAACATCGGTCAGGGCGATGCCGAGCTCGCCGG
>DATFHG010000109.1:0-8225 GCA_035248725.1 Gemmatimonadaceae bacterium
GTACGCTTCGGCATTTTCGCCGCCGGCGGTGAGCTGTCGAATGTTCGCGAGATGCGATTCTCCGGGCACCGCGACGACGTGCGCCACCGCGGGCGACGCGACCACCGCCGAGCGGCTGCAAGCAAAAACCGCCGTCGCGGAGATCGCGACGGCGGTGGAGATGATGCGTGTCATCCCGGAAACCTATTTGACCTCTCAGGGACGCGCAGCCGCCTGCGTTCGTGGCTTCGCGTCCAGCGAATACGCCTGAGCGAGATTGAACAGATCCTTCTGCGACTGTCCCTTGTTCATCATGTCGATCGCTTTCCGCAGCGGAGCGTCAATTGGCAATTGACGGCGTTTCGCGGACGAGTCACCCGCCACGTATCGGGCCACGTAGTACTCGATCTGCTGCCCCAACCAGCGTTCCCCTCCCTGCCATTGCGCGGGGTCGATCTTCACCCCGCGCGTCTCCAGGCGGCGACGCAGCTCGTCGCGCCACGCCGGCTGCGCCTGAAAATCCGCGGGCACCTGACGCGACAACTCGAGCGCGTAATCCTGCAGCGCGGTCGAGAACTCCTGTGCTTTCGGGGACAGCGCCTTGAGCAGCGCCTGCTCCTGTGACGAGAGCGTATCGTCGGGGACCAGGACGTCCGGCGTGATGCCGCCGCCGCCGTAGACCACACGACCCGCATCGGACTTGTACGCCGGCCGCGCCTTCTTGCTGGCTTCGGTCTCCAGCGAATCGCGCGTCGTATCCTCCACGAACTGGCCGTCGACGAATTTCCGTTCCTTCTGAATGGAGCGACCGCTCGGCGTGAACCACTTCGCCGTCGTCAATTTGAGAGCGTACCCGCCGTCGAGATTGAACACGGACTGCACGAGGCCCTTGCCGAAGGTCGTCTGGCCGACGATGACCGCGCGGTCGTGGTCCTGGAGCGCGCCGGCGACGATCTCGCTCGCCGAGGCCGCGCGTTCGTCCGCGAGCACGATCAACGGGGTCGTGGGAAGCGCCGGCTGGCCGCGCGCGACGTACGACTGCGTCTCCCCGTTTCGCGCGCGCACGGACGCGATCTCGAGGCCGGGGCGGAGGAACAGGTTGCTGATCGACAGCGACTGCTCGAGAATGCCGCCGGGATTGCCGCGAATGTCGATGATCACACCCTTCGCGCCCTTGGACACAAGAGAGCGCACGGCGTCCTCGACCTCGGAGGCGGCATTCTCATTGAAGCTCTGAAGCGGAACGTATCCGACGTTGCCGAAGGTGATGGCATACGGCACGGCCGGTACGTGAATGATCGCGCGCGTGAATTCCATGTCGATGGGCTGCGCGACGCCGGGACGGCTGAACTTCACGCGCACCTTGGTGCCCGGCGTACCGGTGAGGATGTCGCTCGCCTGCTGCGTGGTCCAACCGCGCGTCGACGCCGTGTCCACTTGAACGATCCGGTCGCCTTCGCGAACTCCGTTGCGCTCCGCCGGCGTATGCGGGAACACGCGACTCACGACGATCTGCTGATCGTGCGGCTCGATCTGCATGCCCAGGCCGCCGTAACGCCCGCCAGTGCGCGTCGTGAACTGCTTCAGCTCCTTGGGCGACAGTAATTCGGTGTACGGATCGTTGAGCTCGCGCACGAGTCCGCGCGCGGCCTTCTCGTACATCACGCCCTGGGGCAGCGTGTCGACGAAGCGCTCCGAAACCAGGGACAGCACCTGATCGAGCAGCACCTGTCCGTCACGCGTTCTGGATTGCAGCAGGAATCCGCCCGCGAGCAGCGGCACGAGAATGACGGCGAAGGCGGCGTACTTGCGGGGACGGCGCATAAGAGGCACTCGATGCGTGAAGTCGTTTAAGCTAGCCAAAACGGATGAATGCGACCGAGGTCAGGTGCTGGAGCCGACGGGACCCGCCGAGCGTTCACTGTCCTCATCGACGCTCTGCCAGAGGGCGCGCCATGTCAGCTCCCGGCCGGAGCGAAAACGCTTGCGCGTGAGTCGGACGCCGACCGGAGAGATCGTTACCGTGAACGCCTCGCCATCGATCTCGATCTCGCGGCGAATTTCCTTCTGAAGCTTGGTAGCCATACTCGTCTATACTCCTCTCGAACCCCGACGTTCGGCGCGCGGATGAGCTGTTCAGCGCACGTCTCGCGCCGCGTTATTCAGCGCGCGAGGCGAGGACGTATTCCGCCTGCCATTCGCGCCGATGCTGACGGAACGTCGCATCACGGACGAGACCGGCTTCCATCAGCATGACGTGCGCCGGCTGCAGCACCCGCTGCAGGTGCGACGGATATTTCTGTACCAGAGGCAGCATCTCGCGCAGCCGCTCCAATGCTACGCGCCAGCTGAGCATTCCGTTCGCCCGAGCGATCTCGAGGAGCCGGTACAGTCGGCGCGCCACGGGCGACTGCAGGGCGAGATATCGCGCCAGCGACAGCGTGACGACATGGCGCGCCACGATGTTGTCGCGCACCAACGGGTGCAGCACCACGCGGGCGACCCCTGGCTCGGCCGCGGGCACGGTGGCGAACAATGCCAGTTGTTCGCGATCGATGATGCGCCGGCGCTCGATCGACACGGACGACAGCACGGTGAGCTGCCCGGTCACGAGGCCGCCCGTGGCCGCGGCATAGTACGCGTTGGATGACTCGAGCGTCGTCCGCTCCAGTCGCGCCAGCGCGGACCGCAACTGATCGTAGGTCCGTCCGTCGACGCGCCGGCCGATGGAGCGCAGGAACGCGTGCAGCGTGAACGACACCACTCCGTCCCGCGGGTACTCCGCTTCACTGAATCGCCGGCACAGCTCGACATACACATCCTGATCGAACGTGCCCGGCAACCGATCGCCCGGGGCGGGGATCACGCGCCATCGACCTCCGTCGTCTGTCGTGAAGGTCACGACCGCGTCGTCGGCGGAGTCACTGAGCCGGAACAGCGGAAGCGCCTCGAGGGACCGATCGAGGGCTACGAATCGCATCGCGGCGCGACGTCGCACGACGGCGAGGCTCATCGGCAGAACTTACGCCCCGTCCGGGGCCGTCGGCTACTTGCGCAGGCGAATCACCTGCCCGGTGATTGCCGCCGCGGATGGCGAGCAGAGAAAGCTCACGACGGCGGCGACGTCCTCACGTTCCACGTACGACGAGTCGGCCCCCATGGCGGCTTCGTTCGTCGCGGTACGAATCGCGGCGGGCGCGAGCGCGTTCGCGCGTACGCCGTGATCGCGCGACTCGTCGGCCACCGAACGCATCAGCGCCACCACAGCCGCTTTCGCCGCGGCGTATGCCGCGAGTCCGCGCGTGCGCGCACCCTCGAGCGCCGCTTCCGATGCGAAGAACACGATACTGCCACGGGCACGCCGGACCATGGGCAGGAACGCACGGGTTGCGAGATACGCGGTCTGCAGATTGATGCGCAACTGATGATCGAAGATCGCGGGATCGCTGTCACCGATTGCACCGGACGACGCAAACCCGCCGGCGAGGTTCACCAGCGCATCCAGCGACGCCCCATGTTCGTGCGAGATGCGCGACGCAAGCGCGGTGACGTCGTTCCCCACGGAGAGGTCGCACCCGTAGCCGTGAGCGCGCAGGCCGGCAGAGGCAAGCTCCGTTGCGCGCTCCCGTGCTTCGTCAGCTCGTCGAGTCACCAGCAGCACGGTATCTCCCCGTCGCGCGAGCGACGTGGCGACGGCCTCGCCCACTTGCCCTTTGCTGCCAACGCCCGTAATCAGGCTCAACATTCGTCGCCGGCTCCGTCCGAGGTCCAATGCCCGAGTCTGGCACGCATCCGGCAACAAGCTAGGCCGAAATGACGCGACTGAAACCCGTGGCCGTCACGATCGGCCTCATCGTGCTCACTCTGCTCGCGCTCATCGGCCTGCTCTCGATCACGCGCGGCACGCCGCTGCGCCGCGTCCTGTACGGCTCGCCCACCAGCGCGCCCGAAGTCTCCGACTCATCGTTTCGCGATCTGATGGCGTTGTTCAGCGGCGTCCACCTGGAGACGGGGAACCGCGTGGAGCAATTGCTGAATGGCGACGGGACGTACCCGCGACTCTGGGCCGACCTGCGCAGCGCGCGGCAGTCCATCACGGTGCAGATGTATTTCTCCAAACCCGGCGCGGTAGCGGATACGCTCGCGGCAGTGCTCTCGGAGCGCGCGCGCGCTGGGGTCCACGTGCTGCTGCTGCTCGACGCGTTCGGGTCCCAGTCCCTCAAGAAGTCGTGGGTTCGTGGTCTGCGAGACGCCGGCGTTCACGTCGCACTCCTCCGAAAGCTGAAGTGGTACTCCATCAACAATGCGAGCGACCGCTCGCATGTGCGTGTGGTCGTCGTCGACGGGCGGGTCGGCTACACCGGCGGGTTCGGCCTCGCGGACTACTGGCTCGGAGGCGGACACGCGAAGGATCAATGGCGCGAAACGAATGCCCGCTTCGAGGGGCCTGCCGTGCTCGAGCTGCAGGCTGCATTCGCCGCGGCCTGGGTAGAAGCGACCGGCTCGCTGCTGCTCGAAGACGTCTTCTTTCCGCGCGATGCCTTTCACGCCCCCGCGAACACCGCGTCGGTTGCCGGCCTGCTGTATACGGCGCCGACGACGGGAAGCACACCGGCAGAGCGCTTTCTCGCGCTGAGCATCGCGGGCAGCCGTCGCACGCTGTACGTGTCGAACTCGTACTTCGTTCCCGACGACGATTTCCGGCGGGCCTTGATCGCCGCGGCCCACCGCGGGGTCGATGTCCGCATCCTCACGGTAAGCAAGGAAACCGACGTGCGCACCACATGGTTTGCCGGCCGCGCCCGATATGAGGCGCTCCTTGGCGGGGGTGTGCGCATCTACGAGTATCAGCCCACCATGATGCATGCGAAGACGCTCGTGGTCGACGGCGTCTGGGGGAGCATCGGATCGATGAACTTCGACAATCGCTCGCTCGCGTTCAACAACGAGTCGAACATCGTCGTCTGGGATCCGTCCTTCGGCGCGTTGATGACGGCGACGTTTCTCGACGACCTGCGATACGCGCGCGAGATCCGACTCGCCGAATTCAAGCGTCGTCCGTTCACCGAACGACTGGTGGAGCTCAGCGCGTCGGTGCTCTCCCGCCTGCTCTGAGCTACTCTTCGCGGCCGAGCGCGGCGCGTACCGCCTCGCGCATGGCGACGACCGCGGAGTCTCTCGCGGCCGGCGAATCATCGCGCACGTGAATTTCGACGCCGTCCGCAACGACGACGCGTCGCCAGGAGGCGGTGGCGTCGTCATCGTGGCGCTGCGCAACGTCCGCTCCGACACCGAGCGCGGGCGCCAGTGACGTCGCGACGCGGCGCTCCAGCGCGTCGCCGGCGAAGTCTTTCATCTCCCGCTTGATCGTCTCGAGCGTTGCACCCTCACGCTGACGGATCTTGATCGCGAGGAGCTGCAGGAAATGGCGGTAGTTATACGTCGCTGCCGTGCCCGCGCCTTCCGGCCGGTCCAGCAGACCGCTGGCGACGTAGAACCGCACCGCTCTGGCGCTGGGCGCCGCACGCGCGGACGCGTTTGTGGGTCGCATCCCTGCGGCATCGACGAGCGCAGTGACGTGCGCGGCAAGGCCGCGAGCGTTCCAGGGCGCCTGTTTCGAATGCGCGCGCAGCAATGCAACAGGGGTATCCACGGCGGGCGGGGAGGGGATGTGAAGAACGCGACGCGGCGAAGCGAAACGGCGGGACGAGGAGCTCGTCCCGCCGTTTCGACGACGGGTCCGCTAACGACGACGACCCTTCTTCGCGCTCTTCTTCGCGGCCTTTTTCCCGCCCTTTTTCCCTGCGGATTTCTTTCCTGCCTTCTTCGCGGTGCCCTTTTTCTTCGCCCCGCTCTTCGAGCTCGAGCTCTTGGATGACTTCTTCGCGGCCTTGTTCCCGCCGCTCTTCATGCCGGACGAAGATTTCTTTGCGGGGCCGCGGCCAGCGGCAGACGGGCCAGCAGCCGACTTCGCGCCGCCGCTGGACGAACCTCCGCGCGGCGCGGGCGAACGACCGAACGCGTCCTCGTCCTCGTCTTCCGCCTCACCGGGAACTGCTTCGGTCTCCCCGCCTTCCTCGTCGTCGTCGAGATCCTCGGTGCTGTCCCAGAGGTCGTCAGTCTCGCGGTGTGTCGCCCAACCGCCCTCGTCGTCCTCATCGTCGTCGTACTTCCGGCCACCGCCGCCGCCGCCGCCGTAGCCAATATCCTCCGACTCGTCGTCGCCGTCAGCGAATCGATATTCCACCCCGTCACCCCGCGGCATGACCGCCCTCCTCTGTCAGGAAGTGTGACCTGCTGATTCAGAATTCGCGATTGAGATGCGCGTACTGACACACCCTAGTAAGGGGTTCGGAACCCTACGTCAAGGACACTGCGACGGCACAAAAAAAAAGACAGAGTGTGAAGAGTACACTCCGTCTTTTCCGCGCCTTCGACGCGCCGCCGCGGAACTAATCGCCGGCGCCCGCGGCCTCGGGTACCGCCGGGGACGTATGCGCGGACGCGCCGGACCGGACGCGGCGACGATTGATGATCCACGCCGCGGCGTCGTCCAGATACGTGTACACCACCGGCACCACGAACAGTGTGAGCATCGTCGACGTGATGAGTCCGCCGATCACCGCGCGTGCCATCGGTGCGCGCGTCTCGGCACCAGCGCCCAGCGCCAGTGCGAGCGGCGACATGCCGAAGATCATCGCCACCGTCGTCATGATGATCGGACGCAAGCGGATGCGTCCCGAGCTGAGCAACGCTTCTGCGCGTGCCATTCCCTGCGCACGCTGCTGATTGGTGAAATCGACGAGCAGAATCCCGTTCTTGGTCACCAGCCCCATGAGCATGATGATGCCGATCATCGTCATGACATTCAGGTTGCCGCCGGTGATCAGCAACGCCAGCGCCACGCCGACGAAGCTCAAGGGCAGCGCCACCATGATCGAGAGCGGCTGCAGGAAGGAGCCGAACAGCGACGCCAGAATCAGATAGATGAAGATGACCGCGAGCAGAATCGCCTCGACCACGTATCCGGTGGTCTCCTGCAGATTCTGGACGTCGCCGGTAAAGACGGTGTGGTAGCCCGGCGGCAGTCCCATGCCATCGATTGCGCGCTGCACCTCGCGCGCCACGTCGCCGACGGCATATCCGGGCAGGACGCCTGCGGAGATCGACACCTGCTGCTCGAGCATCCGTCGCTCGATCTGCTGGGGTCCCACACCGGCGCGCACGTCGGCCACTTGCGACAGCGGAATGGTGTACGCGATGCCGGTGCGGGGATCGGTCGCCGTGCTCGCGACGGGGATGTCGGCTACGTCGGCCGCCGATGTCCGCATCGAGTCGGGATACACGACGACGACGTCGTGCGAGTAGCCCTGCGGATCTTCCCAGCGTGTGGCGCGCTCGCCGGCAAAGAGCGGTTGCAGGGTGGACGCGATGCTGCCGACACCAAGGCCGGCGCGCCACGCCTCCTGCCGGTCGACACGGACGTCCAACTGTGGGATCTCGCCCTCTTCGCTGGAGTTCGGTTCAGCCACGCCCGGCACCGCCCGCATCACCTCCAGCACGCGATTGGCCGCGAGGCGCAGCCGCGTGGGCTCCGGACCCTGAACGTTCACGATGATCGGCTGGCGAAAACCGCCGAAAATGCTCCGCTGTCCCATGATCTGCGGTCGCACGCCGGGGAGATCGCGCAGCTTGCCACGCAAGTCGTTCTGAATCGCAAACAGGTCACGCGCCCGCTGTGACTGCGGCTTCAATTTCACGAAGATGCTGCCATTGTTCGGCGTGCCGCGGAATCCGCCACCAGCCGACAGGTACGTGAAGAGCACCGGGTTGCCCGGCTGCGCGTGCAGAAAGCGTGAGATCTCGCGCCCTTTCTCCATCGTGTATTCGATGCGCGAGCCCGGGGGCACACGATAGGAGATGTTGAACTCGTCACCGTTGACGTCGGGCATCCACGTGAAGCCGAGGCGCGGCGCGATCAACAGCGCGATGACAATGCTGCCAGCGGCCGCGCCGAGCACGGCCCACCGGTGCGCAAGCGCCCACTCCAGCGCCTTCGGGTACCGATCGGCGACGCGCTCGAACCACTGATTGAATCGCAGCACCCCCCGCCGGATGGGGTTCTTCGGCACACCGCCATGCCCGTGCGCACCCTCGATCTCCGGATCGAACCAGACGCTCGACAGCATTGGGTCGAGGGTGAACGAGACGAACAGTGAGACGAGAACGGCGAACGCCACCGTGAC
>DATFHG010000110.1:0-10131 GCA_035248725.1 Gemmatimonadaceae bacterium
ATCGATCAGGCCTCGCGGTCGGCGTCGCAGCTGGCGCTGTCGGGTCCCGCGGGCGGTGTCGTCGGCGCCGCGGCGATCGCGCGGACGCTGAAGCTGGCGCGCGCGCTCACCATCGACATCGGCGGCACGAGCGCCGACGTCGGTCTCATCGTCGACGGCGAACCGCTGGTGGAACCGGGCGGCGCGGTGGCGGACGTGCCGATCGCGCTGCCTCGCGTGCTCGTCGAGACGGTCTCGGCGGGCGGCGGCAGCATCGCCTGGGTGGATCCCGGTGGTGCGCTGCAGGTGGGGCCGCACAGCGCCGGCGCCGTTCCCGGGCCCGTCGCGTTCGCGCGCGGCGGAACGCGTCCGACGGTCACCGACGCGCACGTGGCGCTCAAGCGCATCACCGCGGCGCGCATGAGTGGCGACGTGTCCCTCGACGTGGCGGCGGCGTCCACTGCGATCGGCGCGCTAGCGAACGCGCTGGGACAGCCGCCCGCGCGCATCGCGCAGGCGATCGTCGCGACCGCGGACGCCACGATGGCGCGCGCCCTGCGGCGCGTGAGCGTCGAGCGCGGCATCGACCCGCGAGAGTGCGCGCTGATCGCGTTCGGGGGCGGCGGTCCGCTCCACGCGTGCGGCCTGGCGGACATGCTCGGCATCGAGCGCGTGGTGGTGCCGCCCCACGCCGGCGTCTTGAGCGCGCTCGGACTGGCCATGACGCCCGAGCGTCGCGAGCGCATGGAGAGCGTGATGCAGCCGCTGGACGCATGGGCCGGCGCAAGCGCCGCGGCGGTCACGCGCGACGATGGCGCCGGCGGACGCTGGCTCGCGCGCATGCGCTACGCGGGACAGGGACACGAGCTGGACGTTCCCGTCGACGCGGACAAGACGCACGACGCGTTGCGCTCCACCTTCGCCGCGCTGCACCAACGACGCTACGGATTCACGCTCGACGCGGGCGTCGACGTCGTGAGCATCCGTCACGTGGCGGAAGGGAGAGGCCGGCGCGTGAAGCTCGCTCGTCCGCGTGACGCGTCGCTGCGCCGCCTGACCGGACCGCGATCGCTCGCGCTCCCTGATACGACGCTCTTCGTGGCGCGCGGCTGGATCGCCGAGCTGCATCCCACGGGCGCATGGATGCTGCGGCGCACGAGGAAGCGCGCATGAGCAAGCCGTCACCGCGCTCGAGATCGCGACCGGGTTTCGACGCGCTCGAGCTCACAGTCATGGCGAACGCCTTCGCGATGATCGCGGAAGAGATGGGCACTGTGCTTGTGCGTGGCGCGCTCTCGCCCAACATCCGCGAGCGGCGCGATGCGTCATCGGCACTCTTCGACGCGGACGGGCGGATGATCGCACAGGCAGCGCACATTCCCGTGCATCTGGGCGCCATGCCCGAGAGCGTGCGCGCGGTGCGCTCGTGCGCGCCGGCGGCGGGGGACGTGTTCCTGCTGAACGATCCTTATGACGGCGGCTCGCATCTGCCCGACCTCACGCTCGTGCAGGCGATTGGCGTGGGCGGCAAGATCGCCGGCTACGCCGCGGTGCGCGCGCACCACGCCGATGTCGGAGGGATGTCGCCGGGCTCCATGCCACAGGGCGCGACAGAGCTCGTGCAGGAAGGCATCATCATCCCACCCACGCGTCTCGTGAAGCGCGGTGTGCTGGACGAGGAGCTCCTGCGCCTCGTGCTCGCGAACGTGCGGACGCCGGCGGAGCGGCGCGGCGACCTGCGGGCGCAACTCGCCGCGTGCGCCGCGGGCGCCGCCGGATGGATCGCCCTCCTCGACCGCGAGGGCCGTGGACGCGTGAGCGCCGCCGTCGACGCGGTGCTCGATTACACCGAGCGGCTGGCGCGCGCCCGCATCGCGCGCCTCGGCGACATCACGGGAAGCGCGCGCGACGCGCTCGAGGGCGACGGCGTGAGTGACGACGAAGTGCCGGTGGCCGTGACCGTGACCGTGGCCAGGGGACGACTGCGGCTGGACTTCACGGGCAGCTCGGCGGTGGTGCGCGGCAACGTGAATTGCCCCGCCAGCGTCACCCGCGCGGCCGCGGTATTCGTGGTGCGTACGCTGCTCGGACACGACGCCCCGACGAACGACGGCATCGCGCGCGCCATCGAGCTGGTGATTCCGGACGGGTCCGCGCTGAACGCGCGGTGGCCGGCCGCGGTGGCGGCGGGAAACGTCGAGATGTCGCAGCGGATCACCGACACGATCTTCACGGCGCTCGCGCGGGCGGGCGTCGACGTACCGGCGCAGGGACAGGGCACGATGAACAACGTGACGTTCGGCGGTCGCGGCTGGACCTTCTACGAAACGCTCGGGGGAGGGCAGGGCGCGTCATCGCGCGGCGACGGCCCCAGTGCCGTTCACGTGGGCATGTCGAACACGCTGAACACGCCGGTCGAGGCGCTGGAAGCCGCGTATCCTCTGCGCATCGACGCGTACGCGCTGCGCCGCGGCTCCGGCGGTGCGGGCGTGCATGCCGGTGGAGACGGCGTACGCCGCGTGTATCGCGCGCTCGAGAGCTGCACGGTCACGCTGCTCACGGAACGACGACGCCTGGCGGCGCGCGGCGCCCATGGCGGCGGCGACGGCGCGCCCGGCCACAATCGCGTCGATGGACGCGAGCTGCCGGCAAAAACGCGTCAGACGTTGCAGGCGGGACAACAGCTGGAGATCGAAACGCCGGGCGGTGGAGGCTTCGGCGAGACACCGTGACGCGCATGCATCCCTCGTCGATAACGCTCGTTCCGCTCGGCGTGGCGTTCGTAGGCACGCTCTCGGTGTGTGTCGCGATCTATCACGAGCGACGGATGCACCGGCACCGTCAACCGGGCGTGACGTACGCCCGGGCGACGTTCCGGCGCGACGGTGGATGGCGGCGCACCGATCTCTTCACCGCGCAGGGGCTCGAGCATCAACGCCACGCATCGCGCTTCGGCGTCGCGGGTGCGGCGCTGTGGATCGTCGCCCTGATTGTCTGGGCCGTGCTCGCGCGCGTGTAGCGGCCGCACGGTGATGTGCGTCGCTGGCGGCCGCGCCGACGCAAGAACATTCTGAGGACATGAAGATCCCGGACCTGTCCACGTTCCTCGACTATCACAAGAGCGTGCACGAGCGAACGCGCAAGGTGGTGATGTGCATTCCGCCCACGGATCTCGAGTGGGCGCCCGCGCCGGGCAAGTTCACCTTCGGCGATATCGTGCGGCATCTCGCGGGAATCGAACGGCACATGTATGCCGAGAACGTCCAGGGCAAGCGCAGCCGGTACACGGGACACGGCCGCGACCTCGCCGACGGCTTCGATCGCGTGATAGCCTACTACGACAAACTGCACCAGGAAGCGCGTGCGATGTTCTCCGCGCTCACCGAAGAGCAGCTGGCGGGACGGTGCACCACGCCCGCGGGAACGCCGATCACGACCTGGAAGTGGCTGCGCGCCATGATCGAACACGAAGCGCACCACCGCGGGCAGATCTACATGATGCTCGGCATGCGCGGAGTGAAGACGCCGCCGATCTACGGACTCACCGAAGAGGACGTGGTCGCGCGCTCGCGCGCCTGATGTTCACCGGGCGCTCATGCGCATCGGACGGTCGGTGCGACGCAGGTGTGTGAACGGCACCGCCGGCCGATCGAGGAGCTTCGGCGGCTGGCCCTGCTCCAGCAGGTAATAGCTGTCGAGGCGCACCTCGCCGTACGCGGTGCGCGACCGCGCCGAATCGGGCCACCGCACGCGCACGGAATCGACGCGTGACGCGCGCCCGAGCCCGACGTGGAGCTCGAGGCTGCTGGATCCGTACGAGCCGCCGCTGCCCACCGTCCGGTAGATGGAGCGCGGCGCGCCGGTCGAATCGCGCGTCATGATCTCGACGCGCGCGCCGATGGCCGCGCGATTGGCGGTGGTCCCGTGCAGGCGCAGGTTGAGCCAGTGATGCCGGGCCCACCCGGGATTCTCGAAGAGCACGCTGCTCGCGACATCGCCGGCATAGGCCCCGCCGAGAATCATGAAGACGTCCTCGTCACCATCGCGATCGAAATCGGCGAACGCGGTGCCGTGTCCCTTCTGCAGATGACCGAAGCCACCCTCCAGCGTGACCTCCTCGAACCGTTTGCCGGATACGCCGCGGAACAGGCGATTCGGAATGATGGATCGAAGATCGGGATTGCCGGTCCCGATGTAGAAATCCAGCCAGCCGTCGTTGTCGATGTCCCCGAAATTGCTCCCCATCCCGAAGATCGCCTTGTCCGCGAGTCCGGCGGCCTCGCTCACATCCCGGAAGGTGCCGTCGTGTGCGTTGTGATAGAGATGCGTGTGGTCGGCGACGTCGGCCGGATCTCCCGTCGGTGACGCGGGCGGCAGGCCGAGGTATTCCTGGGCGACCGCCGCGGTGAGCGGGACGCGATTGTCGTAGCTGATCGCGAGAAGATCCTCCCAGCCGTCGTTGTCGTAATCGAAGAACCAGGTGGGGAAGGAATGGATCGGATCGCGAACGCCCGCCGCGGCGCCCCGCTCCTCGAAGCGCCAGTCCGCGATGGAGTGTCCGCCGCGATTCATGTACAGACGATTGGGGCCGCCGAAGATGGAGACGTAGAGATCGGGGAGACCGTCATTGTCCACGTCCCCCCACGCCACGCCCTTCACGAACGCGTTCACGTCGACACCGACTCGCGCCGCGACGTCTGTGAACGTTCCGTCGCCGTTGTTCATGAACAGGCGCGACGGATACGCCCCCCACGCCAGGCCCACGCCCGACTCGTGGCCGACGAACACATCCAGTCGGCCGTCGAGGTTGAAGTCCGCCCATGCGGCCGTGTGCGTCGGACTCAGCTCGCCGAGTCCCGCGTCGAGCGTCACGTCCTCGAACGTGCCGTCGCCGCGATTGTGCAGCAGCGACGGCGGGAAGCGGCCCCCGTCGCCGAGCCAGCCGCCGCGCACGAGGAGGACGTCGGTCCAGCCATCGTTGTCGTAGTCGGTGGGGATGCAATTCGGGCCGCCCACGATTCCCGACAGGAGGGCCGCGCTCGTCCGATCGACAAAGCCGCCTTTGCCGTCGGCGATGAGCAGATGCGGGGGATCGCTAAGACCCCAGGCGGTAGCGAGAATGTCGAGCAGGCCGTCGTTGTTGAAGTCCTCGACGCACAGGCCGCCGGCAAGTCCGGTGACGTCGGCGCCGACGTCCTGGGCGACGTTGTAGAACGTCGGGAAGGACGGGTCGCGTCTGGTCGTCAGCCCCGGAATCAGAAACTGCTTCGGTACGCGCTGCGGATACTCGCCCGCGGCCATGTACGCCACGTTGAGGAGCCAGCGGGAGCCGAGGTCGTCGGGAAAATTGCGCAACATCGTTTCGTACAGCGCGATCGCCTGCCGCGCGCCGTCCTGCTGCGTGTGATGCAACTGACCCAGGATGCACACGCTCGTGTTGGGATTGAGATTGCAGTTCTGCTGTTCGCCGAGGCGCAGATATGCGATGCCGAGAAGGTCGTAGACCTGCTTGAATTCCGGATGTCGCGCGGTGAGGAGCAGGCCGCGCACGCCGATCACCGTTTTCAGCGCGGCGATCGCGTCGTCCGTCTGGCCGGCGAGGAGGAGCTCGCGCGCGTACGCGAACGCGTCGCGAACGTCGTTCGACTGACGCAGCCCCGCTCGGAGTGCGTCCGCGCGTTCGCGGTTGAGAAACTCGTACCGGCCGGGCTGGCTTGCCGCGAGGGTTGCGAGTGCGCGGAGTGTATCCGACATTCTGCGCGTTCCGTCGGCGCGGGCTGATGCGGTCGTGGCGGTCCGGTCGCAGCCGGTGCCGATGGAGGCGACGCACGCGACGCATGCGCCGCACGCGATTGCCCGCACGATGGACGTGACCCGCGCGCGAATACCGGAGTTACGCAAAAAGGACCACGGAGAGGAGGTCAGGTGGTGGGCGTCGCGACGCCCATACTATATAGAAGGGCGGGGAAACGTCCTTCTTGACAGATCCTTCGTAGACTCGTAATTCAGCTACGCCTCGCAGACATCCCCCTTTCTGCCTGGCCCGGGCGACGGCGCCCGTGTGCAGGTTGTCGGCCCGCTTCACCCACCCGATTTACCCGCAGAGACCCGTACGCGCCCATCTCACCGGCACGCGGTAGACTACGTCAATATGTCGTCCTTTGCTCCGGCCGCGGTGCGCGCCGGGTGGGCAGAGGCAACGCGGGCTATTTGTATGTGCTGTTCCTCGGACACCGGGACTGATCTCGGTGTCCGTTTTTTTTGCGGTTTGACGTTGAACCAAGGCAGGTCCGGAGAATGAGAACGAACGTGTGCAATTGGAGGATTGCCATGGAGAAGAAGCTCCCCGTCAGGCATTCGTTCCGAAATCCCACCATGCACCGCTGGCTCGCTGTCGCGGCCGCGCTGGTGTTCCTGCTCGTCGGGAACAGCTCGGCGTGGGCGCAACAGACGGTGGCCGGCACGGTGACATCGTCCACGGGTGCGCCGCTCCGCGGCGTGTCGGTGCGGGTACAAGGAACGACCACGCGGACACTCACAGACGACAAGGGCAGATACTCGATCGCCGCCGCGCCCGACGCGACGCTGGTCTTCTCTCTGCTCGGCCAGCGGCAACTACAGGCCGCGGTCCAGAATCGGAACACCGTCGACGTCTCGATGGAACCGGTCACGTTCCTCGAGGAAGTGGTCGTCACGGCGTACACCGAGCAACGGCGCGCTGACATCACTGGCGCCGTGTCGTCGATGAACGTCGACGCCGCGAACCGGACGACGGGTGCGAGCGTGCTCCAGCGCCTCGACGCCACGGTGCCCGGCATCACGGTCGACGCCAGCGGATCGCCAGGCTCACGCAGCACGGTGCGCATTCGCGGCATCAGCTCGTTCCAGAACAACGATCCGCTCTACATCGTCGACGGAACGCCGGTTCAGGATTCCTACATCAACTGGCTGAACCCCGAGGACATCACCTCGGTGCAGGTGCTGAAGGACGCGTCCTCGGCGTCGATCTACGGATCGCGCGCGAGCAACGGCGTCATCATCATCGAGACGACGAAGAAGGGCGTGCAGGGACCGCCGCGTTCGACACTGCGCGTGCGCACGGGGATCGCGACGCCGGTGAACGGCTACGACAGCTTCCTGATCCAGAATTCGCTGGACTACTTCGAGGTCGTGAAGCGCAGCTACCTGAACGCCGGCTACACGCTGGCGCAGATCCCGGTCAACATCTACGGCGATCCGAACAATCCTCAGGTGCCGAAGTACATCTGGCCGAACGACTGCGGCACGGGCGGCGCCCCCGGCGTCTGCACCAATCCCGATACGGCGAACTACGCGTACGAGAATTCCGACCGCATCATCATGCCCGGCAGCAAGGGCACCAACTGGTGGGACGCGGTGTTCGGTCCCGCGATGACCGGTGACTACAATCTCGACGTCGCCGGCGGCGGTGCGGACAACCAGTACGGCGTGTCGATGAACTACTTCGACCAGAACGGCACCGCCGCGTACAACTACTTCAAGCGCGGCAGCGTGCGCGTGAACACGTCGTTCCAGCGCATGAAGGTGAACTTCGGCGAGAACCTCGCGATCACGCACCAGCAGTCCTCGGGCGGTATCGCCGACGACAGCTTCGGCGAAGGCAGCATCCTCGGCAAGAACATCATGATGCAGCCGGTGGTGCCCGTCTACGACATCCGCGGCAACTTCGCGTCCGGCAAGGCGCAGGGTCTCGGCAACAACACGAACCCGTTGAAGGAAGCCTTCGAGCACCGCAACGACATCTTCCGCGAGAGCCGCATCTTCGGAAACGTCTTCGCGGGCGTCGATCCGATGGAGTCCGTACGGCTCCAGACGCGCCTGGGCTTCAACCTGGCGCAGAGCGGCTTCAACGGCTTCAGCCCGATCACGCCGGAGAACTCCGAGCCGACGACGATCAACTCGATCAACGAGAACACCAACCAGTACACCGATTGGACGTGGTCCAACACCGCGAACTGGGCGAAGCACGGCGAGGTCCACAACTTCAACCTCCTGCTCGGCCAGGAAGCCAACGGCATCAACAATCACTACATCCAGGGCAGCATGAACGCCCTGCTGAATGACGACGTGAACAACCGGTTCATTCAGGACGCACTCGGCGATGCCGGCTCGAAGACGGTGTTCAGCACGGGCTACAAGAGCGCGCTGCTCTCGTTCTTCGGCAAAGCGGACTACAACTTCGAAGAGAAGTACATGGCGAGCTTCACCGTCCGTCAGGACGGGTCGTCGCGCCTCGGTCCGACGCACCGCTGGGGTACGTTCCCGGCCGTGGGCCTCGGCTGGCGCCTGACGAAGGAGCCGTTCATGGCCAACAACAAGCTGATCTCCGACATGCTCCTCCGCTTCGGCTGGGGCGTCACGGGCAATCAGCTGATCCCGGCGGGACGCATCGTCTCGCAGTACGGTGGCGGCCTGGCCGACACGTACTACGACGTGAACGGCGCGAACTCCGCCGTGGTGGCCGGATACCGCCAGACGTCGCTCGGTAACCCCGACCTCAAGTGGGAAGAAAACCGGTCCACGAACATCGGGACCGACATCGCCCTGCTCGACGGGCGGTGGAACGTCGTACTCGATGTGTACGACCGGAAGACGAACAACCTGCTGTTCGACCCGCCGGTGCCCGGCACTGCCGGCGTCGCCAGCCCGCCGATCGTCAACATCGGCAAGATGGACAACAAGGGCGTCGACGTGTCGCTCGGCTACCACGGCAGCGGCTGGAACGCGACGCTCAACGGCGCGCATTACAAGAACAAGATCGTGTCGATCGACGGTGAGACCGATTTCTTCTACGGACCCAACGGCGAGCGGTACGGCAACCCCGTCATCAACAAGGTCGGGTATCCGATCGGCGCGTTCTACGGCCTGGTGAACGAGGGCTTCTTCAACAGCCAGGCGGAAGCAGACGCGCGCAGCGGCACGGCGTGCGGCGCCCCGCCGAAGCAGCCCTGCCAGGACGGCGCGGCTCCGGGTCGCATCAAGTTCAAGGACATCAACGGCGACGGCGTCGTGAATCTGGCCGACCGCACGGTGATCGGCAGCCCGCATCCGAACTTCTCGGGTGGCCTGGACCTCGGCTACTCGCGCGGCAACTGGGATCTGAGCGGTACGATCTTCGGAACGTTCGGCAACGACATCTTCGACACGCAGAAGCAGTGGTACGTCTTCCGCAACTTCTCGACGAACGTTCGTAAGGATCTCCTCACGGATTCCTGGACACCGACGCACACGAACGCGAAGTATCCGATCCTGGACCAGAACGACAACTTCAGCCACCAGTTCTCCGACTACTACGTCGAGGACGGCTCGTACGTCCGTCTGCGCAGCCTGCAGCTGGGCTACAACATCCCGCCGCGGTTCTCGCGCTGGACTGCCGCCTCTCGCGTCTACCTGCAGGCCGAAAACCTGTTCACCATCACGGGCTACGACGGACTCGATCCGGCGCTCCCGGCGATCGCGACCACGGGCCCGGCCGGCGACATCCGCGACCAGTACCGCGGCGTCGATCGTGGCTCGTATCCCTCGAACAAGGTCTTCAGCATTGGCCTCGTCACCTCGTTCTAAGACATCCTCTTTCGAATCAAGGGGACTCCGAATGAAAACGTTTACACGAAATCCACTGCTCTTCGGGACGACGGTGCTCCTGCTGTCCACAGCCTCGCTGTACGGCTGCAAGGACTTCCTGGAGAACGCGGCCGCCCCCGAGGGCACACTCAACGAAGAAACCCTTTCCAACGGTAGCGGCGTCGAGGGCAGCCTCGTCGCCACCTACCGCGCCCTCGACTGGAACGAGGGTGTAGGCGGCGGGTGGGGCAATGCCGCGAGCAACTGGGTCTGGGGCAGCGTCGCCAGCGACGATGCCTACAAGGGCTCAGAGGCGAGCGACCAGCCGCCGATCAACGACATCGAAGCGTATCAGTGGGCGACGGCAGACGCCGAGGGCTACCTGAACGACAAGTGGCGCGGCATGTACGAAGGCGTCGTTCGCGCCAATGCCACGCTCCGTCTGCTCAAGGAAGTCGTCGCCGCTCATCCCAACGATCTCACCGCGGGCGACCAGGCGAGCATCGAGGGTGAGGCCAAGTTCCTCCGGGCACACTTCCACTTCGAAGC
>DATFHG010000111.1:0-92822 GCA_035248725.1 Gemmatimonadaceae bacterium
GGTGCCGCCGGCGTACACGGCCGTCTCGTTCATGATCTGAGGCGAACCGCCGTTCGCAACCTGGAACGCGCGGGCGTGTCGCGCTCCGTGGCGATGAGGCTGACGGGCCATAAAACGGAGGCCGTCTACCGTAGATATGCAGTAGTGTCGCCGACCGACCTATCCGAGGGCGTCGCGAAGCTCGCGAACCTGCACGACGGCGCTGCGCGTTCGACATTCGGTACTAGCACATTAGTAGCACAATCGGCGAAGTGAACACGATGCGCGACGCCGAGGCCGTCGCCGTAAACGGCTATCTTTATAGTAGTTGCACTACCACGCGGGAGTGGCGGAACTGGCAAACGCGCAGGACTTAGGATCCTGTGCCGCAAGGCTTCCGGGTTCGAGTCCCGGCTCCCGCATCACGGGAAAAGAAAAACGGCGGGCACGCTTGCGTGCCCGCCGTTTCGTTTCGCGAGTGACTTATTGCGCGCAGGTCACGTGGACGTGCATCGGTGAATACAGTCCCCACGTGATACCGGTCGCCAGAGCGTTCACGAAGCTCTGCTCGGTTTCCACTTTGGCCACGCCCTTCGGGCACTGGCTCTTCACGTTCATCTCCGCCGGCGGCACCAGGCCCTGGATGAAGCCATGCTGCCAGGGTGCATCGACGACCGTCGACGATGGTTGTGCGTTGGACACCACGGTGATGTGGTAGCACGCGGACAGCCCGAGGCTCGCCGCTGCCAACGCGAGTGCTTTCAGTCTCATGAGTTTCCTCGTCGTAACAGGGTGAGTGTCAGAAGCTGAGAACCACGGGCGCGTGCGTTTGCGCCGACAGCTCGGCTGCCTGCTCGATCACACGCTGCTGATCGAGCGGAGAAGCGCCGCGCGCGACGTGAATCTCACGCCAGCCGTTGTTGAGCGCAGACCGCGTCGCACAGGTGATCTTCACATCACGCGGCGCGTAGATGCCGAGCGTGACGGCGGTCGCAAGCCAGTTGGGAACCGTCATCTGTGTCTCGACGGTTGCAATGCCGTTCGGGCACTGCTGCGACACGTCGATCGGCGTCGCCGGGACCAACCCGAAGATCCAGGTCGCGGTCCACGGCTTCGACACGACCGTCGATCCAGGTGCCCTGCCCGTCTGAACGACCTGGTGGTAACACGCCGCCACGAGCAGGCAGGCGGTGCCGACCACGACTGCGCGAATGACTTTCATTGGAGATTCGCCTCGCGTGGAAGAAGGGTGAGAACGACGCTACTTCTTCGCGCCGCCGAAAAGCAAGCCGAATGAAAGGGCGAACTGGTCGCCGCCGCCGAGCGAGACGCGCGCCTCGGTGAAGGCGTCGAGCGTGCTGAGGGGAAACTTCAGACCGCCCAGCAGGTTGATGCCGGTATCCGTGTTGGACGCAGAACCAAAGCTTCCGAGATCCACCGACGCGTGGGCGATGTTCAAACCCGCTCCGGCGTATGGGCGGAGGGTGCTACCCTGGATCTTGAACGGAACCGCGAGGCTGGGATTCAGCTCCCAGTACGAGCATCCCGAACCGCCGCCGCAATCGATGAAGTAGTAGTCGAACTGGCCGATGACGAATGCCTTCGAGAACGGCTCCGTCTTGCTCAATGTGTTCGTGAGATCGAATTCTGCGCGGGCCCCGATACCAAGGTCGCTGTCGCTACCCCAGCTCAATTGGCCGCCAAAGCGTTGCGCGTGTGCGCTGCCGCCGGCGATCGCAACCATCCCCAGTGCCAGAATCCATGTGCTCAGCTTCTTCATCCGATCTCCTGTAAGTGGTTTGCGCCCGGGCGATTGGCCGCCCGTCAAAAGCGCGCGTCTAAATGGCAAATCCGCACGGAAAATTCAAGCGGATTCTTTCAGAACCGCGCTTTGACCGGGGGTTATGTTTCGGGCAAATGCAGATCGACATCAAGACCAAGAAGAGCGAAGGCGTCGAACGGCTGCTCGAGGTGTCTGTTCCCGTGGAAACGGTGCAGGCCGCGGAGGAGCAGAGCGCCCGCCGCTACGCCTCGAGTGTGCGGCTTCCGGGCTTCCGACCGGGGAAGGCGCCCACGGCGCTCGTGCGCAAGCGGTTCCGGGAGGCGATTCGACAGCAGGCGCTCGAATCCCTGCTGCAGGAGGCATATCAGGAAGTCGTAAGCCGAGAGCAACTGAAGGTCGCGTCTACGCCGCACCTGCACGACGTGCGATTCGACGAGGGCAAGCCGCTGGTGTTCGAGCTGCACATCGAAGTGCGGCCCGATGTGAAGCTGAGCCGCACGCAAGGCTTCCGGGTCTCGCGGCCCTCGTCCGCGGTGACGGACGAATCGCTGAAGGAGCAACTGGACCAGATGCGCGATCAGCGCGCCAACTGGGCGCCGGTGACCGGCAAACCGGCCGAGGGCGACATGGTCACGGTCCTCCTGGCCACCGCCGATGATACCGGTGCCCTCCCCGAAGGCCGCGAATACCGCATCGTCCTGGGCGCGGGTCAGGCCATCCCCGGCATCGAGGAGCTGATCATGCGCCTGTCGCCTGGCGAGTCGGTCGAAGAGACCGTCCGCTGGCCTGAGGACTTCCCGGAAGAATCGCAGCGCGGCAAGAGCAAGCCGGTGCGCGTCATGCTGCAGGACGTCAAACGAAAGGCGCTCCCGGAGCTGGATGACGCATTCGCGCGCGAGGTCGGTGACTTCGAGTCGCTCGACGCGCTCACCGACGCCGTGCGCAAAGACCTGGCGTCACACGCGGAACGGGAAGCGGACGCCGGTATCCGCCAGCAGCTCATCGATCAGATCATTCAGGCCAACGCGTTCGACGTGCCGCCGAGCTGGGTGAATCAACTCATCGACGGCTACATGAAGGCGTACCAGATCCCCGACGAGGAGCGCGAACGGTTCAGCGCCGAATTCCGCCTCGTCGCCGAGCGACAGGTGCGCCGCGACATCGTGATCGACACCATCGCCGAGCAGGAAAATCTCAAGGCGGTCGAGGCCGAGGTGGACGAACGCGTCGCTGAAGTGGCCAGGAAGCGCGACGCGGATCCGGGACAGGTGTACGCGTCGCTGCAGAAGGCGGGACGGCTGCAGGAGATCGAACGCGCGATCACGGAAGAGAAGGTGTTCACGTGGTTACTCGAGCGAAACACCGTTGAATAGGTAACGACAGACTCATGGCAACGATCTATCCTCCGTACGTCATTGAACGATCCAGCCGCGGCGAGCGCAGTTACGACATCTTCTCTCGCCTCCTGATGGATCGCATCGTATTTCTCGGCACGCCCGTCAATGACGACGTGTCGAACATCATCATCGCGCAGCTGCTGTTTCTCGAAGCGGACAATCCCGAGCGCGACATCTACGTGTACATCAACTCGCCGGGCGGCAGCGTGTCGGCCGGTCTCGCGATCTACGACACCATGCAGTACCTGAAGTCGCCGGTGAACACGATCTGCATGGGTCTGGCGGCGAGCATGGGCGCATTTCTGCTCACGGCGGGACGCAAGGGCAAGCGATTCGCCCTCCCCCACTCGCGCATCATGATCCACCAGCCCTCCCAGAGTGGTGGCGGCGGCAGCGCGTCGGAGATCGAGATCCAGGCGCGGGAAATCCTGTATCTCCGCTCCAAGCTCAACGAGCTGATGGCCAAGCATACCGGCCAGCCGATCGACCGGATCGAGAAGGACACGGATCGCGATCGCTTCATGTCGGCGGACGAAGCGCGCGATTACGGCATCATCGACACGGTGATCTCGAGCCGGGGCGAGATCGTCAGCGATCAGGTGATCAAGAGCCAGCAGGAGAACAGGGGGCAGTAGTCACCGGTCGTTATGACCGGCGCGCCTGGATCGTCAGTTTTGTTGCTTGACCCCATGTGCCCCCGGCTCTTAATTGCACGGAGCGCCGCCAGGGCGCGTGGGCACTGCCGCCCCCAGGCGGCGTCATCTGTAGACCCCCTGCCATGTCCCACGACAAACACCTGCGCTGCTCGTTCTGCGGAAAGTCGAAGGACTCGGTCCGGAAGTTCATCTCCGGCCCCTCCGTCTACATCTGCAACGAGTGCATCGCGCTCTGCAACGAGATCCTCGCCGAAGACGAGGAGCGCGAGGTTGCCGAGGCCATCACGCAGGTCCCAACGCCGCCCGAGATCAAGGATGTGCTCGATCAGTACGTGATCGGACAGGAGAAGGCGAAAAAGGCGTTGTCGGTCGCGGTCTACAATCACTACAAGCGCATCAACTCCGCGTCCGTTCAGGACGACGTCGAGCTGGACAAGTCGAACATCCTGTTGATCGGTCCTACCGGCGTCGGCAAGACGCTGCTGGCGCAGACGCTCGCCCGCATCCTGGACGTCCCGTTCACGATCGCGGATGCCACCACGCTCACGGAAGCAGGCTACGTCGGCGAAGACGTCGAGAACATTCTGGTGCGGCTGCTGCAAGCGGGCGACTTCAACGTCGCCGAATGCGAGCGCGGCATCGTGTACATCGACGAGATCGACAAGATCGCCCGCAAATCCGAGAACCCGAGCATCACCCGCGACGTGTCCGGCGAGGGCGTGCAGCAGGCCCTCCTCAAGATTCTCGAGGGCACGGTGGCGTCGGTGCCCCCGCAGGGCGGCCGGAAGCACCCGCAACAGGAATACATCCAGATCAACACGAAGGACATCCTGTTCATCTGCGGCGGCGCCTTCGATGGTCTGGAAAAGATCATCGAGTCGCGGACGGGCCGGCGGCAGATCGGCTTCGGAGACACCGGCAATGACCAGACCGGCGAGCGAAAGAAGAATCCGTTCGCCGAAGTGGAGCCGGACGATCTGCTGCGGTACGGGCTGATTCCCGAGCTCGTGGGGCGTCTGCCGGTCGTCGTGGCGCTCGAGGCGCTCGACGAAGGTGCGCTGGTGCGGATCCTCAAGGAGCCGAAGAACGCCCTCACCAAGCAGTACCGGAAGCTGTTCGAGCTCGAGGAAGTCGAGCTGACGTTCGACGAGGCCGCGTTGCGCGCCGTCGCTCAGAAGGCGCTCAAGCGCGGAACCGGCGCGCGTGGCCTTCGGGCGATCGTCGAGGAAATCCTGACCGATGTCATGTTCGATCTCCCCACACGCGAAGACGTCGTCGAGGTGCGTGTGACCGAAGCCTCCGTGCTGAACACCGGAACGCCACCGCTGCTCGAGATCTCGCCGCAGCGCAAGAAGAAGGAAGCGTAGATTGGCGAGCACCATCGGCACGAAGACTTCCGAACCGGGGGGCGCAACGAACGAGCGCCTCCCGGTTCTGCCTTTACGCGACGTCGTGTTCTTCCCGAACGTCGTGATGCCCCTCGTCGTGGGACGTCCCGCGTCGCTGGCGGCGGTGAGCGCGGCGGCGGCGGGTGACGGACGCCTGCTCGTCGTCTCCCAGCGCGACAGCGACGTGCAGGAGCCGGCGGCGGGCCAGCTGTATCGCGTCGGAGTGGTGGCCCGCATTGCGCAGCTCACTCCGCTCAGCAACGGGACGGCGCGCGTCCTGCTGGAAGGAATCGGTCGCGTGCGCGTCTCGCGCTACACCTCGCGCGCCGGCTACCTCGGCGCCTCGGTGACCGCAATCGACGCTCAGCCGGCGACCGAGACGCCGGAGCTGCAGGCGCTGGCGCGGTCCGTTCTCACATCATTCGAGGAATACGTGGGGTTGCAACGGCGCATCCCCGGCGAGGTGGTGGCCCTCGTGCAGAGCGCGGAAGGCATCGAGCGGCAGGCCTACGGGATGGCCGCCCACCTCGCCGTGCGCTACGAGAAGCGACAGCAGCTCCTCGAGGCCGATGCCCCCGAGACGCTGCTCCGACTGCTCGGCGAAGTCATCAGCGGAGAGCTCGAGCTGCTTCGTCTCGAGCGGAAGATCGATGAAGACGTGCGCGGCTCGTTGTTCCAGAACCAGCGCGAGTTCTATCTCCAGGAGCAGCTCAAGGCCATCCACCGTGAGCTGGGGCAGGAGGACGATGACCTGCTCGAGCTGGAAGCCCAGGTGGAGAAGAAGGGGCTGCCGGAGCCGGTCAAGACGCGCGTGCTGCGCGAGCTGCGAAAGCTGAAGCGCACCTCCCCGCTGCACCCGGAGCACACGGTCTCCCGCAATTTCGTGGACTGGATTCTGGCACTACCCTGGACCGAGCGAACGGACGACGTGCTGGACGTCGCCCACGCGCGACGGATCCTGGACGAGGATCATTACGGTCTCGAGGAAGTGAAGGACCGCCTGCTCGATCATATTGGCGCGCTCGCGGTGGCGGGACGGCTCGAGGGTCCCATTCTCTGCCTCGTTGGACCACCGGGCGTTGGCAAGACGTCGCTGGGGCGCTCGATCGCGCGCGCGCTCGGACGCAAGTTCGTGCGCATGTCGCTCGGCGGCGTACGCGACGAGGCGGAGATTCGCGGCCATCGGCGCACGTACATCGGCGCGATGCCGGGCCGGGTGATGCAGGCCATGCGGCGGGCCGAGGTCGTCAATCCCGTCATGCTGCTCGACGAGATCGACAAGCTCGGACACGACCATCGCGGAGATCCCGCCAGCGCATTGCTGGAGGTGCTCGACCCCGAGCAGCATCGTGCCTTCAACGATCACTACCTGGAAGTCGACTACGACCTGTCCCAGGTGCTGTTCGTGACGACGGCGAACTACCTGCCTCAGATTCCGGAGCCGCTGCGCGATCGACTCGAGATCATTCGACTGTCCGGATACCTGGACCAGGAGAAGTTCGCCATCGCGCGTCAATTCCTCATTCCCCGGCAGCTGAAGGCGCACGGCATCGCTCCCGAGAGCACGACGTGGGACACCGACGCGCTTCCTGCCATCATTCACGGGTACACGCGAGAAGCGGGCGTTCGCGATCTGGAGCGCCGCGTCGCCCGCGTGGCACGCAAGCTGGCACGTCGCCGAGCAGAGCGTGGCTCTACGTCGGACGCGGTGAAGGCCGCGGACCTCAAGGAACTGCTCGGGACCGCGCCATACGATCCGTCGGACCTGGTGCTCGAGGATCGTGTGGGCGTCGCGAATGGTCTCGCGTACACCAGCACGGGCGGCGAAGTGCTCGAGATCGAGGTGAGCACCGTACCCGGCCGCGGCCGGCTGCAGCTCACCGGAACGCTCGGCGACGTGATGAAGGAGTCCGCTAGCGCGGCCCTGAGCTACGCGCGGGCGCGCGCGGATGCGTTGCGACTCGAGAAGGACTTTCATCGGACGCGCGATCTCCACGTGCACATCCCCTCGGGCGGCACCCCCAAGGACGGCCCGTCTGCGGGAATCGCGATCGCCGCGGCCATCATCAGCGCGCTCACGGGCGTTCCGCTGCGCGGCGACGTGGCGATGACCGGGGAGATCACCCTGCGTGGTCGTGTCCTGCCCATCGGGGGGTTGAAGGAGAAGGCGGTCGCGGCGTTCCGGAACGGCATCCGCCACATCGTGATTCCGTGGCAGAACGCGCGTGACCTGGAAGAAGTGCCGGCCGAAGTCCGCGACGGCGTGACCTTCCACCCGGTGCGCACGATGGACGACGTGCTCGCGATCGGGCTCCGCAGCGCACGCGGCGACGCAGCATTCGCGGGGGACGCGCCGACCACCGCGGCCCTCGCGCAGTAGCTCGTGCCGCGCACCGGCGACAAGGCGAAGGATCCGCTCGTCGTGCGTTCGCTCGCCTTCCTCGGGGGCATGGCCGATGCCGGGGGCTGGCGTCCCGACAGCCTGTTGCCGGAGGTGGCCTTCGCCGGGCGCTCCAACGTCGGCAAGTCGTCGTTGATCAACGCGCTCGTGCGGCGCAAGAAGTTCGCGCGCGTCAGCAACACGCCGGGACGCACGCGCGAGATCAATTTCTTCCAGGTCAACGATCAATTCGTCCTCGCCGACCTGCCCGGCTACGGCTATGCGCGGATCTCGAAGGAGCGCCGCTCGGCGTGGCGCCCGCTGATCGAGCGATATCTGCGCACGAGTCCGATGCTCACCGGCGTGGTGCAGCTGCTGGATGCGCGCCGCGAGCCATCGGACGACGATCTCCAGATGCTCGAGTTCCTGGCCGACGTCGGAACGCCCACCATCGTCGTGGCGACGAAGATCGACAAGCTGCGCGCGGCCGAGCGCAGTGCGCGCGTGGAGCAGCTCGCCCGCGAAGCAGGAATCGACCTCGAGCAGCTCATTGCGTTCAGTGCCATCAGTGGCGAAGGGCGCGATGAACTGGCGGAGGCGATTGTCCAGGTAGTCGGGAGGCGGGAGCCGGGAGTTGAGAGTTGAGAGTTGAGAGTTGAGAGTTGGGAGTTGAGAGTTGGTTGTGTTACGCGCAAACTCCGAACTCTCAACTCAACGTCCCCACTCGCAATGGCTCTCCTCCCGCTCCGTAAAGTCTCGGACCCGCCCGTCACCGGTTTCGCTCGCGACTGGCTCGAACAGCTGAAGTCCGAGCTCGCCGACAAGAATTGCGACCGCGCCCTGCTGTGCCGGCGCGCGCTGACGGAGCTCGTGTTTCCGCAGTACGCCGGCAACTGGGACAGCGCGGTGAATGATCCCGGCCTGCCCTACGCCACGCGGCTGGCGCTGGCGTCCACCGATCCGCGCAACGTCACGCTCGAACCCGAGTACTACTCCGAGTGCGACGACAAGCGATTTCAGGCGGTCAAGCCGCTGTTATGGCTGTGGTATTCGTTCGACCGCACCGTCGCCGGCGGACAGAACGTGTGGTTGGGAGTGATGCTCCGCCGTCTGCTGGCAGCCTACGTCTTCAAGCGCTGCGGCGAGAACTTCAAGTGCTTCCAGTTCACGGAGTTTTCCTTCGGCTACAACATGGACGTTGGGGACAACGTCGTCGTGCACCGCCACGTGCTTCTGGATGATCGTGGCGGCATCGCGCTCGGCAACAACGTGTCGATCTCGGATTACGCGAACATCTACAGCCACACGCACTCGATCGTCGAACAGAAGGACGTGACCAACGCGCGCACCACGATCGAGGACGGCGTTCGCATCACGTACCACGCCACCGTGCTCGCGGGCGTGCACGTCCACGAACAAGGGATGGTGGGCGCGATGGCGCTCGCGACCAAGGACGTTCGCCCGTATCACGTGTACGTGGGCATTCCGGCCAAGAGCGTGCGCGTCAAGCCGAACGCTCCCGAGCTGCGCGAGCACGTGCTGAAGTCAGCGCGCGATCGCGGCGAGAACCAGGCCGGCTAGAGCACGCGCAGCACGTCGTCGAGTGGGCCGCCGTCACCCGACGCCAGCAGCTCGACGATCTCGCCCAGCGCGGCTCGCGATCGCGGCCACGAGAAGCGACGCATGGCAGCGTCCGTCGACAGCCATTCGAACGCGTCGTGTTCGGGGCCGATCTCGACCGCCGCGGGCTCGTCCACGAACGCGGCGAACACCACGGCCGTCGTGACGACGCCGGCCGACTGCATGTAGAACGGCTGCACCGTGATGTTGTACAACCGGCTCACCGAGAGACCGCTTTCCTCGCGGACTTCACGGACGGCGGCGTGCTCGGGGCGCTCGCCCGCTTCGATGCGGCCGTGGACGGCCTCCCACGACGTCGGGCAGCGCGTGCCGGCGCCGCGGCGCAGCAGGAGCACGCGCCAGCCGTCGGGCAGCGGACGAATCACATAAACGTCGATGGTGTGGACCTTCACCTCGATCGGAGGAGGTCCCGATTCGCGCATGGCTCCGCCGGTGTTCGTGCCCGGAGGTAGATAGGCGGTCGCCGCCCGTCCGTCCACTCGTGCGCCCGAAGGAGGTGCGGCAACGCGCAGCAGCTCCGCATCCGTCGTATGGCCGAGTCGCACGTGCTCCAGACCAGACTCCCACAACGATCGCATGCCGGCGCGTCGCGCTGCTTCGGCCAGACGATCGGCACCCTGACCCTCCGCGACCGCTCGCTCGAAGTCCGGCGAACCGATGAGCACCTCCACGATGGCCAGGCGGCCGCGGTATCCGTCGCCTGCGCACTCGGCGCACACCGCGCGCGATGGCTCCGCAACGAGCCGATGATCGCGGCGTACGCGGCCGAGTCCGCACCCACACAGGCGACGCACCAGACGCTGCGCCAGCACGCCCTTCACCGCCGTGGCGATCTTGTAGGGTGCGACGCCGATGTCCACGAGTCGCGTCACGGCACTCGCCGCGTCATTCGTGTGCAGCGTGGAGAACACCATGTGGCCGGTGAGCGATGCCTGGATCGCGATCTCCGCCGTCTCACGATCGCGGATCTCGCCGATGAGCAGCACGTCGGGATCCTGCCGCATGATGGACCGCAGCGCGGACGCGAAGGTCAGACCCGCGCGCTCGTTCACCTGGACCTGCACGATCCCCGACAGGCGATACTCGATCGGGTCCTCGACCGTGACGATGTTGAGGCCGCGCTCCTGCAATCGGCGCAGCGCCGCGTAGAGCGTGGTGGTTTTTCCAGATCCCGTCGGGCCCGTGACGAGAATCAGCCCTTCGCGCGCGTCCAGGAGCTGCTCGATGCGCGAAAGCTCATCAACAAGAAAGCCCATGCCATCGAGTGACAGAACCGCCGAGCGGCCGTCGAGGACGCGAATGACGACCTTCTCGCCATGCGACGCGGGCAGCGTCGACACGCGCAGGTCCACGGCGACGCCGTTCACGGCCACGCGCGCGCGGCCGTCCTGCGGACGCAAGCGATCGGCGATGTCCAGTCCGCAGACAATCTTCAGCCGCGACACCAGTGACGCGGCGAGACTCCGTGGCAGCGTGCGCACCGGGCGGAGCATGCCGTCGATGCGATGGCGCACGACGATGCCACGCTCCTCGGCCTCGATGTGAATGTCGCTCGCGCGCGCCGCAATCCCGTCGCCGAGGAGATCGTCCACCAGGCGCGTGATCGACGCCGCGTCGTCCAGCAGCTCGGCGGGCGGCGCGGTCTCCACGTCCGCGCTGAGATGCTGGACGTCGACGCGGGCCACGGGTTGCTCGTCGCGATAGGTCGTGTCGAGCGCGCGCACGATGGCCGAAGGACTGGCGAGCGCGAAGCGGATGCTGCGTCCCGTGGCGAAGGCGAGGGCGCGCTCGCAGTCGAGATTCAGCGGATCGGCCGTCGCGACGTCGAGCACGCCGTCCGCGGCGCGGAGCGGCAGGACGCGAAATCGGCGCGCCCAGCGCTCGGGCAGGAGCGACCGCGCCTGCGCGGATGCGCCACGAACGTCCGCTACCGAAACGCGCAGCCGCTCGCTTGCGAGCTCGAGGAGGCGCGCATCGCTGACGAGCCCCGCATCCACGGCGGCCTGCCAGAGGGGTGTCCCGTCCGCCGAGAGCGACGCGACCGGCTCCTGGCCGAAGTACTCCACGAGCAAGGGACGCAACCATGCCTCACCAGACCACGCGCCGTCCACCATGACACATGGTGCCGCGCGCAACCGTCGGGCGCGTCGCCAAAGCGTCGCCGCTCAGCGCTAAAGAACGCTCCAGAACGCGCGATCGACGTCGAGGTAGAAGGACCAACGCCCATCGCGCAGTCCGCGCGCCGCGTCCAGACGCAGGAGGTCGAAGAAGAGGAACGCGCCGAGGCCCGCGGACGGATAGACGCCACTCGACCGCACGGGCGGTCGCAGGGTAGCGAATGGTGGCACGGACGGCCGCTCGAGATCCGCGCGCCGGAGCGCGACTGCCGTGGCAAATGGTGCGAGCGTCACCGTGCCTGGCGAACGACCGAACCTGCCGAGTGAGATGGACGGGAATGGAGCGGGAACGCGAAGCTCGAGCCGCTGCGACACAAGCGCGTTGCCTGCGAGCGAGTGGAAGTCGTAGCCTGGACCGGTCACGGGGCCACCGGCGAAGGCGAGAAATTGCGCGGCAACGGGGCCACTGGACTCGATCGCGGCGCCGATCGTCCGGGCGACGACGCGCGCCGCGCCCAGCGGTCGTTCGAGTTCGATGTCGGCGGTTGCGCGCCACGTGAGGCCAGGCGTCAGTCCGACATCCGGAGAATCGATCACGCGCAGCGCGGCAACACTGAGTCGGGCGCGCATCTCCGTGCCGCCGTACCACAACGCCGTCGGTCGGCTCATGCTGAGCCGGGCGTTCCAGAGGTCGAGGCTGTCGGCTGGTGCGGGAAGCAGGAAGGCGCCCGCGGCAGGCAATGCGCGCACGAACAGCGGTGCGTGGCGTTCGCGCGCCGCATCGAGCGTCCACCGGAGCGATGCCGTCGGGATCGTCAGGGCGGCGCCGACGCGGCGCGCGCGGAACAGATCCGTGAAGTCGCTTCCGAACTCCTGCGCCGCGATGCTGTTGAGAAGCGTGGAGCGCTCGGCGACGTCGCTCTCGTCCTGCGCGTCGTCGGACGCAAACGCCTCCATCGACGCACCGCGACCGTTCTCCCAGCGAAGCGCGACGCTTCCCTTCCATCGGTGGTCGGCCGTGCCGTAGCGCGCCGTCGCCGCGGCGGTGAGACCATCCGCCACCTGACCGCGCAAGCCGCCGCCGAGGGCGATGCCTTCGACGCGATTGAATCGGACGAAGTCACTGAGTCCGCGCGCCGCGAGTGCCGATGGACGACCGCGTCGCAGCGCCTGCTCTCGCACCAGTGCGCGCGCCTCGACCTGCACGCGTCGGATTTCCTCCGCGGTCGCCGCTCGCACGTCTGGCGGTAGCGAGTCCAGGATACGTGCGCTCGGCCATGCGTGCGAATGCTGCACCTGCAACGGCGCGAAGACGATCTCCGGGCCGATGAAGCGCGCCGCCGTCAGCCCCGTGTTGAGCTCGTAGTCCGCGATCTCCCAGCGTCCGCGAATGATGCCGCGCACCGGATAGTCGAGCCACGTAGCCGTGCGTCGGATTTCGACTTCCTGATGTCGCGGCAGCCAGAAGCGCGTGCCCACGAGGCCGTTCTCGAGGACTATGAACACGTCCTCGAGCTGCTTGTCCAGGTAGGCGACGCGCGTGAAGCTGAACGCCATCCGGACGACCTGTCCGTTGTCGCGATCGAGAAACAGCGCGCCAATGAGTCGGGGCTGCCGGTCGTCGCGCGGCCGCACGCTGACCTCGTAGACGTTGATCACGCGTCCCGGAATGCTGATGCGCAGGGAGTCGCGGAGCGCGAAGTCGTAGTCGGCCAGGCCAGCCGCAGAGAGGGGGTGCGGGACATCCGCGACCTCGTCGCCTTCCCCAAGGCGGATGATGTCCGGAAAGTTGTTCTGGACGATGCCGAGGTGGTCGCGATGGTACTGGATGTCCGTGGGCAGCACGGTGGTGTCCCGGCGTCCGACGACGATTTGCTTGCTCAGATTCGGGGCACGCCAGTACACTTGAAGGGCAAGCTCGTCCGCCTTCACGACTTTCGGCGGCTCGCGAAATCCCTCACCCAGCTGCGCCAGAAAGGTGAGATAGCCGTGCGCGGTGGCCTGGTAGTCCACGAGGCCGCTGTCCGCGAGCTGCTGCGCGCGACGGTCACTGGCTTGTCTCACGAGCGTGAGGACGCGTGCGTCGTTCCACTGCTGCGCGTGGACCGTTGGGACGTGGCACAGCAGGAGCGCGACAGCGGCGCACGACGGACGGAGGAGCGGACGGCGTATCACGAGTAACGCAAAGTATCGATGCTGATTCCCATTTGGCGCGAAATCCCCTTCGATCTCGAGACGCCGGTCGCCGCGTTCGCCAAGCTGCGCCGGCCACCGTTTTCCTTCCTGCTGGAGTCGGCGCCGGCCGGGAGTGAGACCTGGTCGCGCTTCACGTACTTCGGCACGGAGCCGCGCGCGGCGTGGCGTCTGAGCGACGGGGTCGTGCACGAGTGGACGTCGGAGCGCGGATGGCACGGTGAGCGCCGCCCCGCGGATCCCATCGCCGACCTGGAATCCGTGCTCACGCGCGATCGCGCCGCCGTAGATCCCGCATTGACGCGTGCGTGCGGTGGATTCTGGGGCGGCGCGGTGGGCTACTTCGGCTACGACGTGGTGCGCTACATCGAACGCTTGCCGGTGCCGCCACGCCAGGCCCTCGACGTGCCCGACGCCCTGTTCGTGCTCACGCGCGTGCTCGTCGTGGTGGACAACCTGCGCTCACGCGCGATTCTCGTCGCCGCCGTACCGGTGCCTGACGACGCCGACGCGAGAACCCGAGATCGATTGCGCACCGATGCCGAGCGCGACCTGGACGACACCGCGCGGCGGCTTGCCGGCCCCGCGGCATTGCGGCCGATGGACGTGGTCGCACTCGACGCCCCGCCGGCGTCGGGGACATCGAGCTACGCGCGTGATCGCTTCGAGGGCGATGTCCAGCGGATCCGCGACTACATCGTCGCCGGAGATGCGTTTCAGGTACTGCTCGCGCGGCGTATCAGTCTGGAGCACGATTTCGACACGACGGATCTGTACCGGGCGCTTCGCGCGCTCAACCCGTCGCCGTACATGTTTCATCTCCAGCTGGACGGCATGGAGCTGGTGGGCAGCTCCCCTGAGCTCCTCGTGCGCGTCCAGGACAACCGGGTCATCGTGCGTCCGATCGCGGGCACGCGACGACGCGACGGCACCGCGGACGGCGATGCGCGATTGTCGGCGGAGTTGCTCGCCGACGAGAAGGAGCGTGCCGAGCATCTCATGCTCGTGGACCTGGGACGAAACGACGTCGGTCGCGTCGCGAGCTACGGCAGCGTCCGCGTGTCCGAGCTTCTCACCGTCGAGCGGTACTCGCACGTCCTGCACCTCGTGTCCGAGGTCGAGGGGCAGCTGCGTCCCGGCGTGTCGGTGATGGACGCGCTGCGCGCGACGTTTCCCGCGGGCACGATGACGGGTGCGCCGAAGGTGCGCGCCATGGAGATCATCGACGAGCTGGAGCCGGAGCGCCGTGGACCGTACGCGGGCGCCGTCGGCTACATCTCCGCCGATTCGGCGCGCGCGGACCTGGCGATCACGATCCGCACGTGCATCGTCGCGAACGGTGTCGCGTCGGTGCAGGCCGGTGCGGGCATCGTCCACGATTCCGTGCCGGCCAGTGAGTGGGAGGAAACCGAATCCAAGGCCCGCGCGCTGCTCACGGCGATCGGACGAGCGCGCGCGGCGTCCGGAGTGGTGTCCGTCTAGGCGCGCTCACTAGGCAGAACGAGCGCGCAGTCTCATATTTTCCGCCGATGAAGTTCAAGCTGACGAGCGCGGACAACCTCCAGACCTTCGACCTGAAGGGCGGCGCGCCCATGGTAGTGGGCCGGGCGCCGACGAGCGACATCCCGGTGTTCGATCCGACCATCTCGCGGCGGCACGCCGAGGTGACGACGAACGAGAAAGGCGTCCACGTGCGCGACCTGGGATCGAGCAACGGCACGTTCCACAACGGATCGCGTGTGGAATCCGCGACCTTGTCCGTCGGTGACACGATCACGTTCGGGAAGGTCGCGTTCAAGCTCAATCAGGTCGGCGGCGGACCGGCGCCGTCGGCGAAGGAGAACAGCGGACCGGCCGGCGCGACCATCGTCCGACAGCTGCCCGTACGCAACACGCCCGGCAGCGCGTTCGCGGCGATCAAATCCGGCGAGCAGGCGGCGGTCAGCGCGGAAGAAGACAAGGTCCAGCAGAAGCTCTCGATCCTCCTCGAGGTCTCCAAGGAGCTGGGCCGATCCGTCGACCCCGAGGGGATGCTGCAGAAGATCGCGGAGCAGGCGTATCAGATTCTGACCGTCGATCGTGTCGCCATTCAGCTCATGGACGACAACGGCAACCTGGTCACGAAGATCGCGCGCGACAAACGCGGCACGGAGCAGCAGCGGGCGGTGCCGCAATCCATCGCCCGCGCGGCGATGAACGACAAGGTCGCCATCCTCTCCGACAACGCCGGCGAGGACCAACGCTTCGGTGGCCAGTCGATTCTCATGCAGCAGGTGCGATCCGCCATCTGCTCGCCGCTCATGGGCAGCCAGGATCGCGTCCTCGGCGTGCTGTACGTCGACAACGTGTCGGCGTCGCACCGCTTCAACGAGGACGACCTCAACTTCGTGGTCGCATTCTCCGGCATCGCGGCGGTCGCCATCGAGAACAGCCAGTTCGCGGAGCGCATTCGCCGCGAGGCGCTCGCCCGCAGCAACTTCGAGCGCTACTTCACGCCGCAGCTCGCGCAGCGAATCGCAAGCTCGGAGGGTGCCACCCGCCTGGGCGGCGACAAGCGCGAAGTCACCGTGCTCTTTTCGGACATCCGCGGCTTCACTGCCCTGTCCGAGACGATGCCGCCCGCCGAAATGGCCATGCTGCTCACCGACTACTTCACCGAGATGGTGGACTGCGTGTTCAGAAACGAGGGCACGCTGGACAAGTTCATCGGCGACGCCGTCATGGCGCAGTGGGGCGCGCCGATCGGGACGCCGGAAGATCCCGACAAGGCGATGAACGCGGCCATCGAGATGATGAATGAGCTCGAGAAGCTGAACGAGAAGTGGAAATCGGAGGGCCGGCCCCAGCTGCACATCGGCATCGGGATCAACCATGGCGAGGCGTTTGCCGGCAACATCGGCTCGGAAAAGCGGCTCGAGTACACGGTCATCGGTGACACGGTGAACACGGCGAGCCGTCTCTGCTCGGCGGCGGGGCCGGGTGAGATCCTCATCTCCGACGAGATGAAGAAGGTGCTCGCCAAGGCGCCGAAGGTGAAGGAGATGCCGCCGATGGAGCTCAAGAACAAGAGTCAGCCGGTCAAGGTCTACAAAGTCGTCATTTGATGGTACCGGCCGGGTTCGAGCGACTGCTGCTGGGACACGCAGTGGCAATCGCTCGCTCGGACCTCGCGCCCGCGGTGCGGCAGATGCTCGTGAGCGCGGACGGCACCCGCTGCACGCTGCACGAGTACGCGGAACGTCATCCGTCGGCGCGCGCGCTCACCGGTCGCGGTGCGGCGTACGCCGTTCCCATGCCCGGCGCCCGACGGGAACGGATCGTCGTCCGGCACAACCGACACGGCGGCCTGTTCGCTCCGCTCACGCGCGACGTCTTTCTCGCGCCCACGCGTGCGCCCTACGAGCTCGAGGTCTCTCGCTCACTCGCCCGGCTCGGCATTCCGACGCCCGAAATCGTGGCGTTCGCGCTGTACCCCCCAGGCGGTATCGCCCAGCGCGCGGACGTCTGCTCCCTGGAGATCGCCAACGCGCACGATCTCGCCGACGTCGTCCTGCGCGGCCACGAAGCAGCGCGCACCGCCGCGCTCCGCGCCGCGGCTGAGCTCGTGGTCAGCCTCTCACGTGCGGGCGCCCGGCATCACGACCTCAACGCCAAGAACGTCCTGATCGCGGATACCGCGTACGTCCTCGACGTCGACCGCGTGGTGCTCGGCGCCGAGCCGGGCGCCGCGCTGACCGCCAACCTGGCGCGTCTGACGCGGTCGCTGCGGAAATGGCGCGATCGCTTCGGGGCCCGTCTGTCCGACGCCGATATCCTCGAGCTCAATCGCCTCGTCACGTCGACAGGTCATCGATGACCGCATCGAGCGCGGCGACCACGCGCTCGGTGGGCAGGCCCGGCTCGAGCGTCTTCTTCACGTCGCCCATGACGACGCGTCCGGGCGTTCGATACGGAGCCCAGGCGTCAGTGCCCTTGCGCATCAGCACGAGTGTCGGCGTCCTGAATGCCGACGCGACGTGACCGATTGCCGTGTCAGGCGTGATGACGAGATCTGCGCTCGCAACCGCGGCCGTGACGTGGCCGAACGAGAGCGGCTCTGCGCTCCCCTGCACGGACGCCGCGAGTGCCTCGGCGATGGACTGCTCCGGCGGCATGGCCGCGATCAGGATCGCCGCACGGGGAAGTCGCTCGCGCAATCGCGCGAGTACGGGGCCGTAGCGGTCGTGTCGCCATACGCGTTCGCGGTTGCCGACCGAGATGTTGACCAGCACACGCGGTCGGCCAGAACCGATCGCATTCCATCGTTGCTCCGCCGCGGCGCGCTCCTCCGCAGCGACGACGAGGCGCGGCCGCCAATCGCGATCCTCGAGCCGCACGCCGAACGGCGACGCGAGCGCGGCAATCGTCTCGACGTAATTCGTGGCGCGCCCACGCTCCACCGGGACCGTGTAGACCCGGTCGTTGTGCCGGCCGGCGATTCCGATGCGCCATCGCGCTCCAGTGCCGAGCAGGAGGGCGGTCGTGTGTGCGTTGACCAGTCCGACGGCGGCGCGTCCATCGATGACGGCGTCGTATCCGCGCCGGCGCAGCTCACGCGTCGTTTCGCGTACCGCGCGCGAGCCCTGGGCGCGCTGGTGCACGATGACCTCATCGACGTAGGGCAACGTGCGCGCGAACGCGGCATTCCCGGGCGACGCCAGGATGTCCAACGTGATGGTCGGGGACGCATCACGGATCGCGCGCAGCGTCTCCATGGAGATGATCAGATCACCGATGCCGTCATCGCGGACGAAGAGCACGCGATACGGTCGCGCGCGCCAATCGGGAATGGACTCGACGCGCGGGCCTCCGCGCGCGTACACCATGGCCCAGGGCGCGATCGAACGAAAGAGGACTTCGATCGACCGCCCGCGCACGAACGCTCTATTTCCGCGCGGAGGAGCGGTACTGCGGGTCGTTGTACATCTTGAACTGACGGTAGACCTTCGGCGTCACGCGTCCGCCCGCCACGTCATTCGCGAGCGCCGTCAGCTCCTTCGCGAGATCGTCGCGCTGCTCGTGCATGACCTCGAGGCGCATCTCGCAGCGGTGACGGAAGTCGTCCGTCGCGTCGTCGCGCCGCGCCTGCTCCTGCATGTGATAGATCTTGAGCTCGATGATCGTGATCTTGTCGACCAGCGATCCGATCGTCTCAGCCACGCGCGCGCTCCGGCTTCACGAGCTCGCGGAACACTTCGTCGATCCGCTCGATGAGATCGTTGCGCTGCTGATTCAGCTTGTCGACGTTGCGCTTGGCGGCGGCGACGACGTGGTCGTCGGGGAGGCGTGCTTTGTCCTCCTCGTGCCAGAGCTCGATGTTGGTGGTCGCGAGACGCGCGACGAGATCGCCAAGGGTGTCTGACATAGCGCCCAAATATAGCTTTCCCGCCCATGTCACAGCCGCAGCAGCCGCCGCGCATCGATCGCGTCGCCATCGTCATGATGAGCGCGGCGGGAGACGCGGTGCACACGCTGCCTGTCGTCAACGCGCTCAAGCGGCACAATCCCCACTCCCATATCACGTGGGTGTTGCAGCCGGGACCGGCGACGCTGGTGCACGGCCATCCCGCGGTCGACGAGATCCTGCTCTTCGATCGGTCGCGCGGCTGGCGCGCCTTCACCGACATCCGGCGGACGCTGGCGCCGCTCCGCTTCGATCTCGTGATCAATCTCCAGGTCTACTTCAAGGCCGGCATCGTCACGTCCTTCGCGCACGCTCCCGTGAAACTCGGCTTCGATCGCGCGCGGGCGCGCGACATGAACTGGCTGTTCACCAATCGGAAGATCCCGCCGCACGTCAATCAGCACGTCCAGGATCAGTACTTTGAATTTCTCGACGTGCTCGGCGTATCGCACGAGCCGGTGGAGTGGCACCTGGGACCGTTTCCCGAGGAGCGCGCGTGGCAACGCGACTTCTTCGCGAGCGCCGATCGACCGACAGCTGCGATCGTCGTCGCCACGAGCAAGCCGGAGAAGGACTGGTTCCCGGAGAAATGGGCCCAGGTCTGCGACGCGCTACGCACCGATTTCGGCCTCGAGCCCGTGCTCGTGGGCGGCCGCAGCGACCGGGAGTTACGGGCCGAACAGATCATCCGCGAACGCGCGGCCCATCCGCCGCGCTCGGCGCTCGGCAGCGGTTTACGCAAGCTCACGGCGATCCTCGACGGCAGCGCGCTGGTGCTCGCGCCCGATACGGGACCGTTGCACATGTCGGTCGCGCTCGAGCGGCCGGTCGTGAGTCTCATGGGGTATACGAATCCCAAGCGCACGGGCCCGTACCGTCGCTATCACGATCTCATCGTGGACGCGTACGGCGACCCCGGAGAGGATTATCCGATCAGCATGGAGAACCGGCCGGGGCGGATGGCGCGCATCCAGGTGCGCGACGTCCTCGACAAAGTCGAGCGTTGGCGTCGCGCCTACGCCAACGCGATGGGACCGAAGTCGTAGCGCAGGCCAAGGCGCTGCAGGAGGCGTACGAGCAGCTGTAACGGCAGCCCCATCACGGCGAAGTAGTCGCCGTCCACGCGCTGCACGATGGTCGCGCCGTATCCCTGAATTCCGTACGCGCCCGCCTTGTCCATCGGTTCTCGCGTCGCGATGTAACGCGCGATCTGCGCGTCGCTGAGGTCGTGAAACGTCACGCCGACCTCTTCGACGCCGGACTCGATCTGTCCGCGCCAGCCGACCGCCACCGCCGTCATCACGACATGCGACCGCCCGCTCAGGCGCCGCAGCATGCGGCCGGCTTCGGCGTCATCGCGTGGCTTGCCGAGCACGTCGCCGTCGACGACGACGATCGTGTCGCTCCCGATGATCGCGGCGTCGTCCGCGCCGATGGCCTCCACCTTCTCGCGCGCGAGACGCTCGGCGTGCGCGCGTGGCTGTTCACCGTTGCGGTACGTCTCGTCGATGTCGGCGGGACGCACTTCGTGGGGGACGCCGATGAGCGCGAGCAGCTCACGGCGACGCGGCGACTGCGACGCGAGGATGACGCGTGGCCGCATCGTCATCGCTCGAGCCAGAGCGTGACAGGCCCGTCGTTCACGAGCTCCACGTCCATCATCGCGCCGAACTGGCCCGTTTCCGTGTGAACGCCGCGCTCGCGAACGAGGGCGATGAAGCGCTCATACAGCGGAATCGCCTGCTCGGGCCGCGCCGCGTCGATGAAGCTGGGCCGCCGGCCTTTCTCCGCGTTGCCATACAGCGTGAACTGAGAGACGACGAGCACCGATCCGCCCACATCCGTCACGGAGAGGTTCATCTTGTCGTCGGCGTCGGGAAAGATGCGGAGGCCGAGGATCTTGTCCGTCATCCATGCCAGATGCTCTTCGGTGTCCGTCGCGGTGAATCCGACCAGGAGGAGGAGACCCGCGGTGATGCGCCCGATCGTGTTGCCCTGTACGCGCACTTCCGCGCGCGACACGCGCTGCAATAAAACTCTCACGAACAAAAACATTAAACCACAGAGGGCGCCGAGGACACAGAGAACGGCCGCGTCATCCAGGATGGCGCGGCCGTTCGCTGTATTCTCTGTGCTCTCGGTGGTTCAAGCAGTCTCTGTCGAGGCCCTCATTCCACCGTCACTGATTTTGCCAGATTGCGGGGCTGATCCACGTTGAGACCGCGCTTCGCAGCGATGTAGTACGCCAGCAGTTGCAGCGGAACCGCGGCGAGGATCGGATACAGCATGTCGATCGTCTCGGGAATTCTGAACTCGAAGTCGATCTTTCCCTCCAGCGACGGCTCATTCCGGCTCGTGAGCGCGATGACCTGCCCGCCGCGCGCCTTCACCTCCTGCACGTTCGAGGTGACCTTGTCGAACACCGAGTCGTGCGGCGCGATGAACACGACGGGCATCTCGGAGTCGATCAGCGCGATGGGACCATGCTTCATCTCGGCCGCGGGATATCCCTCCGCGTGGATGTAGCTGATCTCCTTGAGCTTGAGTGCCCCTTCAAGGGCCACAGGGAAATTGTAGCCGCGGCCGAGGTACAGGAAATTCGTCGCGTCCTTGAACCGCGCGGCGATCTTCTCGATCTCGTGCGCGCGATCCAGGATCGACTGGATCTGTTCGGGCAACTCGAGCATGGCCTGCGCGATCTCGCGGCCCTTCACCACGGACATGTTGCGCAGTCGTCCGATCTTGAGGGTGAGCAGCGCGAGGGCTATCACCTGGCTCGTGAACGCCTTGGTGCTCGCGACGCCGATCTCCGGCCCGGCGTGGAGGTAGATGCCGCCGTCGTCTTCCCGCGCGATGGTCGAGCCAACGACGTTCACGAGTCCCAGCGTCTTGGCGCCACGACGTTTGGCCTCGCGCATCGCCGCGAGCGTGTCAGCGGTCTCACCCGACTGCGAGATCACGACGCACAACGTCTTGTTCGTGACGATCGGGTTGCGATAGCGGAACTCCGACGCGTACTCCGTTTCCGTCGGCACACGCGCGTGCTCTTCGAGCATCATCTCGCCGATGAGCCCCGAATGCCAGCTGGTGCCACATGCGGTGATCACGACGTGGTCGATGTTGAGCAGCTCGTCGCGCGTCAGATTCAGACCGCCGAGCTTCGAGAAGCCCTCCTCGGCGACGAGACGCCCGCGCATCGTGTTCTGGATCGTCTGCGGCTGCTCGAAGATCTCCTTGATCATGAAGTGATCGAAGCCGCCCTTCTCGATCTGGTCCAGGTCCCAGTCGATGCGACTGACGCCTTTCCGCACGCGCCGCGCATTGAGATCCAGCACCTCGTAGCCGCTTCTCGTCAGCACGCCCATCTCGCCGTCGTCCAGATACACCACCTGGCGCGTGTGCTCGAGAATCGCGGCGACGTCACTGGCCACGTAGAACTCGCCCTGCCCGAGACCCAGCAGCAGCGGGCTGCCTTTCCGCGCGCAGACGATCTTGTCCTTGTCGCGGGTGGAGATGACGGCGATGCCGTACGTGCCTTCCACGAGCCGGAGCGCATCGATGACCGCGTCCTCGAGCGGCTCGCCCTCCTCCATCGTGGCTTCGATGAGGTGCGCGAGCACCTCCGTGTCCGTCTCGGAGCGGAACGTGTGTCCGCGAGACTCCAGCTCCTTTCGCAGGCGGCTCGCGTTCTCGATGATGCCATTGTGCACCACCGCGATGGAGTCCGTGCAGTCGTGGTGCGGGTGCGCGTTGCACTCGTTCGGCGCGCCGTGCGTCGCCCAGCGCGTGTGGCCGATGCCGATGGTGCCGCCCACCGGCGACGCCTCCACCGCCATCTCCAGCGCGGCGATCTTGCCCACCGCCTTGCGGGTTTCCAGGCCCTTGCCGTTCAGCGTCGAGACACCGGCGGAGTCATAGCCGCGGTATTCCAGGCGCTTCAGCCCTTCGATGAGCATCGGCGTCACTGCCTTCGGGCCGATGTATCCGACAATTCCACACATATCGTCTGATTCCTCTTCGTGCGTCCTACGACGTCGACGTCGCGACCGGCGCGTCGAGTCGCTCGAGTGGCCGCCGCGCGCGCTGCACCAGCTCGCGCGCGTCGCGTTCCGTGGGTGCTTCCGCAATCACTCGCACGATCGGCTCCGTTCCCGATGGCCTCACGTGCAACCAACGATCCTTCCAGGCGAGCCGCAGTCCATCCTGGGTGTCTGCGGCCGCGTCCGTGAAGGTTTCCCGGAGCGTCGCATACACGGTGTCGAGACTCGCCTTGGGACGGCTCAGCTTGTCTTTCACAATCGAGTAGCGCGGCAGCTCGCCTGCGATGACCGACAACGGCCGCTGTTCCTCCGTCAGCAGCTGCAGCACGAGCGCGATCCCGACCGGCGCGTCGCGCCCCAGATGCATATCGGGAAGAATCACGCCGCCGTTTCCTTCGCCCCCGATCACCGCGCCGAGCTCGCGCATACGGACCGCGACGTTGACCTCCCCGACGGGCGCTCGGGTCAACGTCGACCCGCCACGGCGGACAGCCTCTTCCGTTAAGAGGCTCGTCGAGAGGTTGGTGACCGCCGGTCCCTTGCGATGCCGGAGCACGAGCGTCGCGGCGAGCGCGAGCGTGTACTCCTCGCCGAGCGCCTTCCCCTTCTCCGACACCAGGGCCAGCCGGTCGACGTCGGGATCCACGGCAAATCCGATGTCGGAATGGCTGTCGCGGACGAGCTGCTCCAGCTCGCCAAGGTTTTCGACGATCGGTTCCGGTTCGCGCGGAAAGCGGCCGTCGGGCTCCGTGTGAATGGATGCGACGGTGCAGCCCAAGCGCTCGAGGAGCGCGGGAACGATCACGGCGCCGGCACCGCGCACGCAGTCCAGCGCCACCCGGTACTTCCGCTTGCGGATCGCGTCCACCTTCACGAAGGGCAGCTTCAGAATCTTCTCGATGTGCCGCTCCGCCGCGCGGCTGTCGGATTCGACGTTCCCGAGCTTGTCCCATGTCGCGCGTGGGATGTCGCCGTCCGCAATCTTCCGCATCTCCGCCCCTTCCGCCGCCTCGAGAAAGAGCCCGGACGGGCCGATCATCTTCAGCGCGTTCCACTCGATGGGATTGTGGCTCGCCGAGAGCATGATGGCGCCGGCGGCGTGGTGATCCTCCACCGCGAGCTGACAGGTGGGCGTCGTGGTCAATCCGATGTCGATGACGTTCGCACCGACGGACTGCAGGGCGGCCAGCGCCGCGCGGTGAAACATCGGCCCGGATACGCGGCTGTCGCGACCGAGGACGACGGGGCGGTCCGGATTCTTTTTCAGTGCCCAGACGCCGAAGGCCGCGGCATAGCGCGCAACGACCTCGGGCGTGAGCGCTTCGCCGACGCGCCCGCGAATGCCCGACACACTCACCATCAACCCGTCGTGCGCCATCCAACCTCCCTGGGAACGGGGAAAGCTAACGCTCCCATGGGAGTGCACATCTCGCGCTCAGACGACGGCGGCTTCTCTCGGCTTCGCGGTGTGTGGAATCGGCAGCAGCGTGCCTTCGCGCGCGGAGCCGAGGGTTGCTTCCACGACGCGTGGATCGAATTGCGAGTTGCAGTTCCGCTCCAGCTCGACGAGCGCTTCGTCGAACGTGAGCTCGCGGCCGCGATACGGGCGGCCGCTGGTCATCGCGTCGAGCGCGTCGGCGACCGCGGCGATGCGCGACTCGAGCGGGATCTGGTCGCCCTTGAGACCGTCCGGCAGTCCGCGCCCATCCACGCGCTCATGGTGCGACCGCACGATGTTGAGCGCGATCGGCGCGTCGCCCAGCAGGGGCGACAGGATGCGCCAGCCGACGACGGGATGCGTCATGATGTGCTGGTATTCCTCGGCGGTCAGCTTCCCGGGTTTGTTCAGCACCGCCTCGCGAACGCCGATCTTGCCGATGTCGTGCACGTGGCCACCGAGCGTCACCTGCTGAATCGTTGGAGCATCGAGATCCAGTGCGCGCGCGATGGTCGTCGAGTACGCGCTGACGCGCACCGAATGGCCGCGCGTGTAGGGATCCTTGACTTCGAGCGCTTCGGCGAGCGCCTGGACGCCGGCGAGAAAAAGCTCTTCGATGCGTCGCGCCTGTGCCGCGACCCGTTGTTCCAGGCTCTGTTGATAGCCGCGATTCTCGAGGACGAGACGACGCTTCTCGAGCGCCTGACGCACACGGGCGCGCACCTCTTCCAGATGGAATGGCTTGGTGAGGTAATCCATCGCGCCCAGGGCGAGACAGCTCACCGCTACCTCCACATCGGCCACCGCGGTGATCATGACGACGGCGGTATCCGGCCACTTCGCCCTCAGCTGCTTCAGCAGCTCGATGCCGTCCATCCGTGGCATGCGCATGTCGCTCATGACGAGGGTCACGGCTTGCTTCTCGAGGAGATCGATCGCTTCCAATCCGTTCGCCGCCTCGAAGCATCGGAATCCGTCCGTGCGCATCAGGTGCACGAGCACCTGTCGCAACCGCGGCTCGTCGTCCACGACGAGACAGGTGACGTCCTGCTTTTCGGTCCCGCCGTTCACGCGGAGCTGCTCCATCGCCTCGCTGTTTCCTCCCACCCGGCCCCACAGGCCGGGGTTATCTTGGTACGCGTCGCCATCACCGAGTATCGGCATGACCCGCGTCTTTGATGAAGACCTGGACACCGGCGTCGGCACCCGCGCCGTGCACGCCGGCCAGCGGCCGGAACCGCTCGCGGGCGCCATCATGACGCCCGTCTACCTCACGTCGACGTACGTGCAGGACGAGCTTGGCCGGAATAAGGGTTACGAGTACGCTCGCGGCAAGAACCCGACGCGCGAGGCCCTGGAGCGCAATGTGGCGGCGCTCGAGCGCGGCACGCACGGCTTCGCGTTCAGCAGCGGGATGGGATGCGTGGACTCGCTGATGAAGATGTTCCGCGCCGGGGATCACGTCGTCTGCGGCGAGAACGTGTACGGTGGAACGTTCCGACTGTTCGACAAGGTGCTCCGCCACTACGGCATGGAGTTCTCCTTCGTCGACACGCGCGATCCGCACCGCATCGACGACGCCATGCAGAAGAACACGCGCGCCCTGCTGGTCGAGACGCCGTCGAACCCGTTGATGCGCGTGACGGATCTCCGCGCGGCCGCGGACATCGCGCACCGGCGCTCCGCGCTGCTCATCGTCGACAACACCTTCGCGTCCCCGATTTTCCAGCGTCCATTCGAGTTCGGCGCCGACGTCGTCTTCCACTCCACCACGAAGTACCTGAACGGCCACTCGGACATGGTCGGCGGCATCGCGATCGTGAAGGACGACGGCATCGCCGAGAAGCTCCAGTTCATCGCCAACGCCGCGGGCGCCGTGCCGGGACCATTCGATGCCTGGCTCGCCTTGCGCGGTACCAAGACGCTGCATCTCCGGATGAAGCAGCACGACATCAATGGCCGCGCGATCGCGCGGTGGCTCGTGGACCAGCTCGGCGCCGAGTCGGTGATGTACGTGGGGCTGCCGAGTCATCCGCAACACGAGCTGGCGAAACGGCAGATGTCGGGCTTCGGCGGCATGATCAGCATCGAGCTGGGCACGCGCGAGCGCGCCGCGCATGTGCTCAAGAGCGTGCGCCTGTTCTCGCTCGCCGAGTCGCTGGGCGGTGTCGAATCGCTCATCAGCCACCCGGCGACCATGACGCATGCGTCGGTGACTCCCGAGCTCCGCACGAAGCTGGGAATCACCGATGGCCTGGTTCGCCTGTCCTGCGGCGTCGAAGAGACCGAGGATCTGCTGGCGGATCTCGACCACGCGTTCTCGACGCTGCCGGCTCCCGGCTCCCGACTCAACGCGCAAACTTTCACCGCCGCCCGGACGTAGGATCCTCATCCGCTTCCGGACCGGCTGACCCATGGCAGACACGATCAAGCTCACGGCGATTTCCTCCCGGGCGTGGGAACATCCCGCCGACCGTGCGGCGCTGAATGCGCTGCGCGCCCTGCCCGGCTTCGACGTCGCGTTGAATCGCGTCATGGGCATGCTCGGCGAACGCGGCGTCCGCCAGCTCTTTCTCGCCAACGCGGTGCGCGTCGGTGAGACGCAGCGCCCGAAGCTCAACGCGCTGTACACCGACGTGCTCCAGACACTCGACGCGCCACAGCGCTGGGACCTGTACGTGTCGCAGACGCCGATCGCGAACGCGATGGCCGTGGGCTTTCAGCGGCCTTTCATCGTGTTCAACTCCGGCATGCTCGAGATCCTCGACGAGGACGAGCGGCGTGCCGTGCTCGCGCACGAGGTGGGACACATCATGAGCGGGCATCCCACGTACACCACGCTGGCCGTGATCCTGCTGGCGATCGGCGTCGCCAACATTCCGGCCCTCGCCAACGTCGCGCTGCTGCCGTTCGAGCTCGCGCTCCTCGAGTGGTATCGGAAATCGGAGTTCTCGGCCGACCGCGCCGCCCTGCTCGGCACACAGGACATCCGCAAGACGCAGAGCGTCAACCTCAAGCTCGCCGGAGGGCCGCAGCTCGACGATCCCATCGATCTCGACGCGTTCCTCGTGCAGGCGAGCGAGTACGAGACGATGGCCGGTCCGTGGGACAAGGTGTGGCAGTTCATCAACACGGTGTTCCGGACGCATCCCTTTGCGACGGTGCGCGCGGGCGAGCTGCAGCGCTGGATCCAGTCGGGCGACTACGACCGCATCCTCCGGGGTGAATACATTCGGCGCGGGGAAGAGCCGCCGCCACTCACCAAGGACTTCGAGGACGCCGGCGATTACTATGGTGACCGCGCGCGCGAGGCCATGAATGTCGTAAACGACATGGTTGCGAAGGCCCGCGACGCATTCAACCAGGCCTGGAAGGGCGGGACGAACGGCACGCAGTGAAGGTGCTTCTCGTGGGCGGCGGCGGACGCGAGCACGCGCTCGCGTGGCGCCTGAAGAAAGACGATCCCTCCATCGACGTCATTGCCGCCCCGGGGAACCCGGGCATCGCCACGCTCGCGGAGTGCGTGCCGGTGCCCGCGACGAGCATCGAAGCGCTGCAACAGCTCGCCGAAACGCGGAAGGTTGCGTACACCATCGTCGGTCCGGAGGCGCCGCTCGCCGACGGCATCGTCGATCGCTTCCGCACCGCCGGGCTGCCGATCTTCGGTCCGACGCGGGCTGCCGCCGAGATCGAGACCTCGAAGGCGTTCTCGAAGGCGCTGATGCGCGAGGCGAACGTGCCGACGGCACGCGCCATCATCTGCACCGAAGCCGGCCGCGCCAAGGGCGCGGTGCGCGAGTTCGGCGCGCCCGTCGTGATCAAGGCCTCCGGACTCGCCGCGGGCAAGGGAGTGATGGTCTGCGAGACGCACGAGCAGGCCGATCGTGCGATCGACGACATGCTCGTCGGTGGCATCTTCGGCGTGGCCGGCCGCGAAATCCTCGTCGAGGAATTCATGACAGGCGAGGAGCTGTCCGTCTTGGGCATCACCGACGGCGAGCGCGTGCTTCCGCTCGTCCCGGCGCAGGATCACAAGCGTCTGCTCGACGGCGACCGCGGACCGAACACCGGCGGCATGGGTGCCTATGCACCGGTGTCGATCGCGACCGACGCGCTGCTGGGCGACATCATGGACAGGATCTTCGTTCCCACGCTCGCGGCCATGCGCAGCAAAGGCCGGCCTTTCACCGGATTGCTGTACGCGGGTGTGATGCTCACGAACGATGGACCGCGCGTCGTCGAGTTCAATTGCCGCTTCGGCGATCCGGAGACACAGGTCGTGCTCGCGGTGACGCCGCTGCCGGCGGGCTTCTCGGAGGTGCTGTCCGTGGTCGCGCGCGGCGAGCAGCTGCCGGCGACCGTCGAGTGGCCCGAGGCCCGCGGCGCGGCGGTCACGACCGTCCTCGCGGCGGCCGGATACCCTGACAAGCCGGTGAGCGGCGCAGCGATCACGATCCCGGACGATCTCGACGACGTCGTCGTGTTCCATGCGGGCACGGCACAGCGCGCGTCGGGCGACCTCGTGACCACCGGCGGCCGTGTGCTGGCGGTGACCGGGATCGCGCCGAGTTTCGACGACGCGCAGCGCAGGAGCCGCGACGCCGCCGCACGCATCCGGTTCGAGGGCAAGCAGTACCGGACCGACATCGGTTGGCGCGAGATTTCGCGCCGTGCCCGAGCTTCCTGAGGTCGAGACGATTGCGCGCGATCTGCAGGCTCGGATCGTCGGCAGCACGATCGCGCGCGTCGAGGTCTCCAAGGCCGACGTTCTCCGCGTAGTCGGCGCGCGCGCGCTGGCCCGGCGCACCGCGGGCGCGACGTTCGTGCGCGTGTGGCGGCGCGCGAAGCTCGTGATCCTCGATCTCTCCACGGACGATCGGCTCGTCGTGTCGCTGCGCTTCACCGGCGCGTTGCTCGTCGACGACGGATCACTTTCCGACGAGGACCGTCGGTATTCCACAGTGCGCTGGCGTCTCGCTGACGGGCGCACACTGCATTACCGTGAGGTCCGGCGCCTCGGCACCGTGTCGCTCATGACGCCGAAGCAGTTCGACGGCTACGTCCAGCGACTCGGCGTCGAACCGCTGGAAGCCGAATTCACACCGGAGATCCTTTTCCAGCTGCTGCAGGCCTCTCGACAGGCGGTGAAGAAACGCATCATGGATCAGACAGCCGTGGTCGGCGTCGGGAACATCTACGCGAATGAAGCCCTCTGGCGGGCGCGCATCGACCCGTCACGCGCCGCACGCCGCGTGACCCGCGAGGAAAGCGACCGGCTGCACGGCGCGATCATCGCCGTACTGCGGGACGCGCTCGATTCCCGAGGCACCAGCTTTCGCGACTATCGTGATTCGTCGGGCGAACGCGGCGGCTTCAGCAGGCGACTCGCCGTCTACGGACGCGAGGGCCAACGCTGCCGTCGTTGCGGTAGCCGCCTCGTGGGCACGCACGCCATCGACGGCCGGAGTACGGTCCTGTGCGTTCGCTGTCAAAGCTAGACCTCCTCAAACCGCGCACGTCGGAAGAACGCGTGCGCGAACTGCTCGCGTACGTGAAGGAGCGTGCCGAGAACAAGCCCGCCGTCTATCGCTTTGTCGCGCCCGATGGCGAAGTGGTGTACGTGGGCAAGTCGAAGCAGTTACGCGCGCGATTGTTGAGCTACTTCCGCGGCGCCTATCCGGACGAAAAGGGCGCGCGCATTCTGCGCGAGGCGCACGACATCGCGTGGGACTACGTGCCCAGCGAATTCGCCGCGCTGCTCGGCGAGCTGCGCCTCATCAAACGCTGGCGGCCGCGGTTGAACGTCGCCATGAAGCGTGACGGCCGGAACCTCTGCTTCATCAAGCTCACGGGCGGCGTGGCGCCCCGACTCACCGTGGTGCGCGGGCCGGGCGTCGACGACCACGCGCTGTACTACGGACCGTTCCTGGGCGCGCAGCGGGTGGAACAGTCGCTGCGCGAGCTGTCCGACGTGCTTGGGCTCCGCGATTGCACGCTCGATCGAAAGATGCAGTTCTCGGATCAGCGCGACCTGTTCCCCGTGCCGCCGCGGACGCCCGGCTGCCTGCGCTACGAGGTGAAAAAGTGCCTCGGGCCGTGCATCGCCGCGTGTTCGTCGGGCGACTACATGGAACGCGTGGCGATGGCACGCGCGTTTCTCGATGGCCGCGACGACGGGCCGCTCGCCATGCTCTTCCACGAGATGCGCCTCAGCAGCGAGCGGCTGGAGTTCGAGCGTGCCGCGGCATATCGCGACAAGTTTCACCGTCTCGAGGCGCTGCGCGAAGAGTTCGGGCGCCTCCGCTTCGCCGTCGAATCGCTATCCTTCGTGTACAAGGTCAGCGGCTTCGATGGTGCGGAGCGGCTGTACGTGATCCGTCGCGGACGGGTGCGGGCTGAGCTGGATCCACCCACGACACAGTGCGAAAGGGCGGCGCTGGACGCCTTGCTCGCGGAGGTCTTCGCCGACGCGACGAATGGCATGCAGGTCCCGTCTCATGAGATCGACGAGCTGCTGCTGCTATCCAGCTGGTTCAAACGCTTCCCCGACGAGCTTCAGCGTACCCAACCCGTGTCACGCGTGAGCTGAAAGGCGGTGGCAAGCAGGTTGCTTCTACATCGGTCCGTGGCAACCACTACCTGGCAACCCGTCACGCTCGTGCAGTGCGTGAGCGTCAAACCATGGCTCGTCATCCCCGGAGACGATGAGCCCGGTGGCTGCCACGACCTGACGCTCGGCAAGATCTATGAGTGCCTGGGCCTGGAGGGTCGCGGGTCGTTCCTGCGCATCGTGGACGACTCGGGCGAGGACTATCTCTATCCCCTGTCGCACTTCAAAGAGGTCTAGCGCGTCATTCCAGGTCGACGAGCTGGACGTCGATCTGCCCGCTCTCGATGGTCAAACGCGCGCAACTCGGTGTCAGCTTGAATCGGCGCTGACCCGCCGCGCCGGGATTCACCACCCATCGTCCGTCGACGTGCGCCACGAGCTGTTTATGCGTGTGCCCGTACACAACGACGTCCGCCGCGTACGTCGCGAGAAGCTTCTGCGGCGTCGGCGCACCCAGTTCGTGGCCATGGCTCACGTGAATGCGCATGCCCTCGTACGTCAGGTCGATCGATTCGGCGAGGCCGGGCGTGCCGACGGGATCCGTGTTGCCGTACACGGCCCGAACGGGAGCGATCGCGCCGAGCTCCTCGAGGACGCCATCGCCCACATCGCCCGCGTGGAGAATGAGCTCGACGCCGGCGAGCGCCTGGAACACCGACGGACGCACGAGACCGTGCGTGTCGGAGATCAGGCCTAGGAGCCCCAACGCTTCACGAGCTCGTGCTCGACGTCCAGCTGATCGAGAACGCGAGCGACGACGAAGTCCACGAGCTCCTGCACGCTCCGCGGCTTGTTATAGAATCCCGGCGCCGCGGGCAGGACCACCGCACCCGCCCGCGCGAGGCGCAGCATGTTCTGCAGGTGAATGGCGCTGAGCGGAGTTTCGCGCGGCACCAGCACCAGCGTGCGCCGCTCCTTGAGCGTGACGTCCGCGGCCCGTTCCACCAGCGATCGCGACGCGCCCACACTGATGGCGGACAGCGTCCCCATCGAGCACGGACAGACCACCATTCCCGCGGTCCGCGCCGAGCCGGACGCCGGTGCCGCACCGCGGTCGGCGTCGTCGTACACCGTGACGAGACTGCTCCATTCGGCGACACCGACGCGCTTGCGCAACTCATCCACGGAGCCGATGTCCATCTCCGTATCCAGGAGGCGCAGCCCGTGCGACGAGACGATCAACGACACCCGCCGCTCCGCGATCAGCAGCGCCTCGAGCAGACGCACCGCGTAGGGCGCGCCGGACGCGCCGGTGATCGCGAACACGATGGGAAGCGCCGCGCGGTCCGTCATCGTTAGCCGCGCAGGAATCCCGCTCGCGCCAGGCGATCGAGCAGGACGAGGAAGAAGAACAGGATGCTGATCATCCCGTTCATCGTGAAGAAGGCGGCATCGAGCTTGGTGAGGTCATCCTCGCGCACCAGCGAGTGCTCGTACGCGAGCAATGCCGCGGACAGAACGACGCCAGCCCAGTAGAACGCGCCACCATGCACCGCGATGCCCACCAGAGCCAGAAACGCCACGCTCAGCAGGTGCATGACACGAGCGACCACGATCGCGCTCTGCGCCCCCATCGCCGCCGGCACCGACTGCAACTGCTGCGCGCGATCGAACTCGACGTCCTGCAGCGAATAGAAGATGTCGAAGCCGCCGACCCAGGCCGCCACCGCGGCCGCGAGGGCGAGCAGCATCCACCCCGGGCGACTCCAGCCGCCGACGACCGCCAGGTATCCGCCCACCGGCGCGATCGCGAGCGACCACCCGAGCACGAGGTGCGACCAGCGCGTGAATCGCTTGGTGTAGCTGTAGAAGAAGATCCAGGCGAGAGCGATCGGGGACAGCGCGAGACAGAGCCAGTTCAACTGCGCCGCGGAGAATACGAAGACCGATGCGGCGATCAGCACCGCCGTCCACGCCTCGCCCACGCGCAGCGTGCCGCGCGGCAGCTCGCGCATGGCGGTGCGCGGGTTGCGGCGATCGATGTCGCGATCGACGATGCGGTTGAACCCCATCGCCGCGAAGCGAGCCGCGGTGAACGCCAGGATCACCCACCCGACCTGCGTCAGCTGCAGCGGCCGCCGGAACGATCCGAGCACGACACCGACGAGCGCGAAGGGCAGCGCAAACACCGTGTGCGGAAGCTTGACGAGATTCGCGTACGCGATCACCCGCGAGCTGCCACCGAACGTCTGCCCTTCACGAACGGAGGGCGCGCTCATCGCTGCACCGGGATGCCCAGACGTGACCACAGCGCATCGATGCGCGTGCGCGTCGCCGCGTCCATCTCGATCACTTTCGGCCAGTCCCGCGTAAATCCCTCCTCCGGAAGCTTCTTCGTGCAGTCGAAGCCGACCTTCGAACCATAGGTGAATGCTCGGCTGGAGTGGTCGAGCACGTCCATGGGCCCCATCGAGAACCGCGCGTCGCGTTGCGGGTCGAGGTTGTTCAGCGCCACCCACCACGCCTCGCGCGTGTCGCGCACGTTCACCCAGTGGTCCACCACGACGATCACTTTCGCCAGCGACATCAGTCCCTGCCCCCACAGCGCATTCATCACTTTCTGCGCCTGGCCCGGATACTCCTTCCGGATGGACACGAACACGAGATTGTGGAAGATGCCTTCGGCCGGCATGTGATAGTCCACGATCTCGGGGATGGTGAGCTTCAGCAGCGGAAGAAAGATGCGTTCGGTCGCATGCCCGAGGTAGAAATCCTCCATCGGCGGCCGCCCGACGATGGTCGAGGGGAAGATCGCATGCGTCCGCATCGTGATGGCGGTGACGTGCACCGGCGGGTAGAGATCCGCCAGGGAATAGAATCCCGTGTGATCGCCAAATGGTCCCTCCGTGACGAGCGATTCGCGCGGGTCGATGTACCCCTCGATGACGAAGTCCGCTTCGGCCGGCACTTCGAGGTCACACGTTAGCGCCGTGGTGAGTGACACCGGCTGCTTCCGCAGGAATCCGGCGAACAGGAACTCATCGATGGTCGGCGGCAGTGGCGCCGACGCCGAGTACATGGACGGCGGGTCCGCGCCGAGTGCGATGCACACCGGCATGGTCTCGCCACGCTCCGCCATCTCCCGCCAGTGCGCCGCGCCGACTTTGTGCCGCTGCCAGTGCATGGCCAACGTCGTTTTCCCTGTCTGCATCACGCGGTACATGCCGACGTTGCGGATTCCCCGCTTCGGGTCGCGCGTAATCACCATCGGGAACGTGATGTACGCGCCCCCGTCCTCGGGCCAGCACTTGGTCAGCGGCAGCTTGTCGAGGTCTACGTCGGCGTCGCGCCACACCACGTCCTGGCATGGCGCGTGGCCGCTGCGCTTGCGGGGCGGGAACTTCGCGACCTCCATCACCCGCGGCAGGAGCGCCAGTTTCGCGACGATCCCCTCGGGCGGCTTCATCTGCAGCAGCTCCGTGATGCGCGCACCGATGTCATCCAGCCGCTCGACGCCGAACGCCATCGCGATGCGCCGCATGGAGCCGAACAGGTTGATCGCGACCGGGAACCCCGAAGGCTGGCCGTTCATCAGGGTCGGCCGCTCGAAGAGCAGCGCGGGCCCGCCGCCGGGACTCTTCATCACGCGGTCGGCGATCTCCGTGATTTCGAGGTTCACGGATACCGGCTCGCGAACGCGCACCAGCTCGCCGGCAGCGTCCAGCTGCTTCACGAATTCCGAAAGCGTATCGATGCTCACGCGGAAAAAGCTAAGAGATCGGCGCTGACCCCACAGGCGCGGACGCGTATCTTGGGGCTGCGTGTTCTCCCTTCCCTTTGCGCTGCGGCGCCCTTTCCTCATCCTGCGGGACCTCATCGCCAGCCGCGAGCGTCCCGATCTTCATGCGCTCGCGGAGATCGAGGAACCGGAGCGATTCGTCTGGGCCATCCTCCCGCACGCCGCGCGCACCTTTGCGGCGTGCATTACGTTGCTTCCCGCCCGCTCCGCGCGGGCGGCGGCGGTGGCCTATCTCTACTGTCGGGTGCTCGATACGTACGAGGACCTGGTCCCCGACCGCACGCTCCGGGAGCACGCGCTTCGCGACTTCGCCGCGCGGTTCGACGTCGTCGACGGCCCGCTCCCGCCGGCGCCCACCATCGCCGATGCTGCGGACCGCGACGATCGCGATCGTGCCCACCTGCTCCTCGTTCATCGGGTCGGGCTCGTCGATCAGGTCTTTGCATCGCTCGAGCCGGCGACCCGCCTCGTCGTCCGCGACCTGGTACGCGACATGGCGGAGGGCATGCAGTGGTCATCCGCGACGTTCGCCGCGCACGCAGGGGTGTTGCCCGCCGCCGATCTCGCGCGCTATTGCCGTCACGTCCTCGGCAATCCCGTCGTGTTCAGCGTCCGGCTGCTGCGCATGCGCTACGGCGCGAGCCCGGACCTCGCGCCGGCCGACCGGGAAGACGCCATGCTCGTCGGAGAGATGGTCCAGCTCGCGAACATTACGCGCGACATCGAGAAGGACCTGCGGCGTGGCATCGCGTACGATCCGGCGCTCAGGCCATATCTGGGTCGCGATGCGCGCACGGACGTATCCATGCGCGCCGACATCGACGAGGTGCGCGGACGACTGGTCCGGTTCGCGCTCTCGCGCGCACCGGCGTACCGTCGCGTCGTCGATGGCATTCACCTGCCAAAGCGGAGCGTCGCCCGCGCGTCGGCCGTCCTGATGCTGCTCTTTACCGAACGCCATTTCCGGCACTGCGCCCGCAGCGCGGATCTGCCCGCGTGGGACGGACCCGAGTCCACGCTGGAGCTCCTGGCGCGATCGGTGCGCGCAGCCTTTTCCGCCGCACGCGCGAACCGTGAGATGCTACGCGTGGAGCAGGCGTTCGCGAACGGGATCTATCCCCGAACGCCAACGTGGAGCGCTGCGACGCCGAACGTCAACATCGTCCACCGCACGTCCGCGAACCCCGCCGATCCCAATCGCCGACCGAGCTCCGGCGCCGACGGAAAGTGGGCGACCGACTCGGGCAGGTAGCGGTACGCGCTCGGATTGCCGCTGATCCAGCCGCCAAGGCGCGGCAGCACGTGATGGAAATACAGGTGATACGCGCGGCGAATGACCGCGCTCGGCGGGGTCGTGAACTCGAGGATGACGAAACGGGCGCCGGGCCGCAGCACGCGCGCGACCTCGCGCAGCCCCGCGTCCAGATCGGAGAGATTCCGCGCGCCGAACGCCACGATCGCGCCCGCGCACGATGCGTCGGCGATGGGGAGCGCCAGCGCATCCGCGGCGACCGCCTGCACGACCGTTCCGCGCGCCTTCGGCATCCCCGCCTGCAACATCGGGATCGCGAAATCCGCGCCGATGACACGCCCGCGAAACGCCGGCTGCGCCGCGAGCTCGACGGCCACGTCGAGCGTACCGGCGCACAGGTCGAGGTAGACCCCGTCCGCGTGGCGCTCCCACTCGAGTGCGCGGAGCGCGCGCCGACGCCAGCGACGGTCTATGTTGAGCGAGAGCAGATGATTCAACAGATCGTAGCGCGGGGCGATGTCCGAGAACATCGCGCGGACGTACGCACGCTTGTCGCCGGCGCCGCTGGCAGCCGCCCGCGCGCGCTCCGTATGCTCCAGATCCGTCATCGGCACGGCTGCAACTTCGTGGCGCCTGAGTGACGCGGCAAGCATCTTCCTACCGCGAATGTCGCCGACACCATCCGCCGTTCTCGACCTCGCGAACCTTCCCGATGCCGACGTCGTCACGCTCGCGCAGAAAGGTCGCGAGGCCGCCTATCGTGAGCTGATCCGGCGATACGAACGGCCCGTGTTCTCGCTCGTGTACCGGATGGTACGGGACCGCGAGCTCTCCGAGGACCTCACGCAGGATACCTTCGTGAAAGTCCTCACGCACATCGACAAGTACCGATCCGAATTCAAGTTCTCGAGTTGGCTGTTCAAGATCGCGAACAACGTCGCCATCGATCATCTGCGCCGCCGCCAGCTCGACACCGTGAGCATGGAAGGTTCGCCGCACGCAACCACCACGGACCTCGCCGAAGCCACCTCGTTCGAGCTGGCCGCCTCCAATGAAACGCCCCTGCAGGAGCTGGAAGCACGCGAGCTGGGATCCGAGATCGAACGCGCCATCGCACAGCTGCGGCCCGAATATCGCGCCTGCATCCTGCTGCGGCACGTCGAAGACAAGTCGTACGAGGAGATCGCGGCCACGCTCGATCTCCCCCTTGGCACCGTGAAGACCTACATCCACCGCGCCCGCCACGAGCTGCGTCGCTTGCTCGACCACGTGCGCGACGAAGGCTTTGGACCGCCGGCGGAGGAGCCCGCGTGACACCCCTCACAGCCACGACCCGTGGTTCGGTCACGCCGGCCGACCGCGCCGCAACCGCTGAAACTCTCATTCTTTCCTGGCCGTACGAACGCCCGGAGGCCTAGTGCAACACCGCCATTTACTACCCAACGAATTCGACCTGCTGCTGGACGAGGAAAGCGGATTCGGCGTCAAGCCGCTCCGCCAACACGTCCAGGGCTGTCCGGACTGCAGCGCTCGCCTGGCTGAAGCCAGGGAGCTTGTCGGTACGCTCCACGAGCTGCCGCTCATGAGCCCGCGCATCGGCCTCGCCGATCGCGTCATGGCACAGGTCCCCGTTTTCGTGCCCTGGCACGTGGCCGCTCGCGACGCGATCGGCCGTCTCGTACCGGACACGCCGGCGTTGCGGGCAGTAGCCGCCGGCCTCATCGCGGTCGTCGGTTCGGTCCTTACGGGGGTCACCCTCTGGATCGCGACTCGCGGGGACGTGCTGTCGCTCTTCACCGGACTGCTGGGCGAAGGCGTCAGAAGCACGGCTTCGCAGGCTGCCGGCGACATTGTCGTCGCGCTCTTCGGCCCGCAGCTCGGCGCGGCGGTGGCGCAGATCGGCCCGCTCGGCGTCGCCCTCGCGGCTGGTGGTTTCCTGGTCGCGTCGCTCGCAACGGTTTTCGGACTTCGACTCATCGCGACCTCGAGCCGCGCGCGGAGCTGACATGCGCGCGCTCGTGATCGGGGCGATCGCCGCGGCCACCTTGCCCGCGGCGACGGCGAACCTGTCGGCGCAGCAGACGCCGTCCGCGCCAACGGCCACCGTTGCGCCGGGCGTCGTCGACGGCCGGCTCCGGACCGAGATCTTCATTATCCGGACGCTCTTCGGCGGAATCCACGCTCCCCCTGCGGACAGCTTTCGTGTGGGCACGCAGGATGTGGCGGCGGGGTCCACGTTTTCCGGCACGTACGCCGTCGCGCGCGGCAATCTCGCGATCCGCGGCCGTGTGACCGGCAATGCCATCACGCTGCACGGTGATGTGATCGTCTATCCGGGCGGCTCCGTCGGTGGCAGCGCTACCGCGGTGGACGGACGTGTGCGCACGGCTGGTGGCGTGGTGGAGGGCGATGTCCGTTCCATTCGCGGCATCACCGGCACGCTGCTGGCGCGCACCGCGGGCTCAGGCGCGCCGGCCGAGCCACCGTCCGCCTGGGATGCGATGAAACAGGTGCTCGGCTGGTTTGCCGTGCTCGTGGCCATCGGCATCGGCGTGCTGCTGTTCGCCGAGCGCAATCTCGACGGCGTAGTCGACGTACTCGACTCCCAGTTCTCGCGCTCCTTCTGGACGGGCGTTCTCACCCAGATTGCCGCGCTGCCGGCCTTGATGCTCATCCTGCTGGCGCTCGCAATCTCGCTCATCGGGATCCTGCTCATCCCATTTGCCGCCGTGGCGTATATCATCGCGCTGGCGGGCCTGCTGACGCTGGGATTTCTCGCCATCGCGCGATTCACCGGACGCGCGTTCTTCCGCGCGTCACCCGCTTCACGGGCTGTGCACCTGCGATCGCTGTTCGTCGGACTGGTGCTGTACCTGGGGCTCTGGTTTCTGGCTGCGGCTTTCATATGGACGCCGGTGGCCGGTTCGATACTTCGCGCTATCGCGCTCGCGGTGAGCTGGGTGGGTGTCACCTTCGGCCTCGGCGCCACGGTGCTCAGCCGCGCCGGGACGCGCCGTTCGGGTGGGCACATTGCAAAGCCTCGCGCTGTCGACGACTTCGCCTGGCAGACTCCGACGCCTGTGACGGGCGTCGTCGCCGCACGTCGCCCCGTCGTGACCGCCAAGGAGAACTAACGCGAGCGGTGATCCCCGACTGGCGCATGGCTTGCGCCAGTCGGCGACATGATCATCAAGGGCTATCGCGTCGGTCCACTGCTCAAGGGCACGGGCAAGGAGATTCTGAGTGACGGAGTCGGGTCACTCGCCGCGCAGACGGCGTACTACTTCTTCTTCTCCCTGTTCCCGCTCTTCCTGTTCGCGGCGCCGCTGCTGAGCCTCGTCGTCGACCGGGAAACGCTCATGAATCTCATCATGAGCCGCATCTCGAGCACCGTTCCCGCGGAAGCGAGCGGAGCGATCGGTCTCGTCCTGAAGAACATCGTCTTCGCGAAGAACGCTCCCGGCCTCATGTCGCTGGGCCTGCTGCTCGCGGCCTGGTCCGGCTCGAACATCTTCGGTGCGCTGATGGACGCTTTGAACAAGGCCTATGACGTCGACGAAACGCGCAGTTGGGTCAAGCGGCAGCTGATCCGACTCGGCATGCTCGTCCTCGGCGGCATCGTAATCGTCGTTGCCACGCTCGTGCTGCTCGGAGGGGAGGACGTCGCGCGCACTGTCGGTTCTTTTCTGCATCTCGGTGGCGCCGCGGTGATGGTGTGGAACATTCTCCAGTTTCCACTCGCGCTCGCGTTCCTCTTTGCGCTCGCGTTCCTCACCTACTGGTTGTTGCCCAACGTCAGGCAGACGAAATGGAACGTGTTCGTCGCGAGCATCGTGACCACCCTGCTCTGGGTCATCGCCACCCTGCTCTTTCGGTTATACGTGCAGCGCTTTCCGCCGAATCCCGCGTACGGAATCGTCGGCGGCATCATGATCCTGCTCACCTGGATGTACTACACGATGTTCGTGGTCCTCGCCGGTGGTGAGCTCGCGTCCGAGCTCCATCACGGCACAGGCGCGGTCGAGCCGCGGAAGGGCGCCACGTACTTCGGCCGAATCGTCTCCGGCGACAATCCCGGCGAGCCGTCCGTCAGCGCAGGATGACCGGCATTCCGCGCGCGAGCTGAAGCGTCTCCGACGCCCGGCCTTCGCGCACGACGATTTCGACAAAGCCGCTGGAGCCGACGACGGCCCCGGCCTGACCGGGCGAGAGCTCGGAATAGGTGCGACCGAGCGGGAAATCGTGTTCGTGGAACGAGACGCGGGTTCCGGCAACCCCCGCGAGGTTCGTGATCGCATTCCCGAATCGGTCGACCGCGATCACCTCACCGTGCAGCGAGCCGTCGCTGGCCCTTCGGGGTTCCGGCGTGCGACGAATGATGGGGTTCGACGACGCCGCTCCGAGCGCGTCCAGCGCCATGCCGCTTGCGAGCCGTGCGGCCGCCGGCGCGAAGACGTCGCGGCCGTGAAACGTGGCCGACGCGTTCGGAGGGATCGGCAGCTTCACCGCGCGTGCGTAGCGGGTCACGAGCGCGGGAGACAACACGCCATTGTCTGGTCCGACGAGGTAGCGTCCGTCGCTCGCGACAGCGAGAGCGCCACGCTCGGAACCGACGCCAGGATCCACGACGATCAGATGGACCGTGCCGGGCGGGTATCGCCGCCAGTAGCGCGCCAGTGTAAGTCGGGCCAGCTCCACGTCGTGCGCGGGCACCTCATGCGAGATGTCCACAAGCGTCGCGTCCGGCGCCTGGCTCACGAGCACACCCTTCATTTCGCCGACGTACCCGTCTGCGGTACCGAAATCCGTGAGCAACGTGATGACGGCAGGCATGCCTTACACCGATCTGCGCTTCCAGCCGCCGGCACGCCAGAGCGACATCATGGCGAGGCCCCGCGCCGTGGCAGTGATGCTGATGACCCACCAGATGCCGGTCGTGCCCCAGCGCCATGCGGCCCATGCGGCGAGCGGCACGCGCGCCGCCGTGATCGTGGTGGAGGACAGCATCGGCGCCAGCGTGTGTCCCGCGCCGCCGAGCGCGCCTTCGAGAACGACCTCGGCGCAGATCGCCAGCTCGGAGACCGCGGCGATTCGTAGGTAGTTTGCGCCTTCACGGATCACCGCCGGATCGCTCGTGAACACGGCGGAAAAATGCTCGGGGATCGTCAGCTGTAGCACGAAGAACACGACACCGAGCCCCGAACAGAACGCCGTCGCCATCCATCCCGCGCGCGCTGCGCGATCCGCGCGCCCCGCTCCGAGATTCTGTCCGACAATGGCCGCGGTCGCAGCGCCAAAACCCACGCCGATCATGTACAACCAGCTCTCGACTCGGTGTCCGATGCCAAGTGCCGCGAGCGCCGGTGTGCCGAAGGGCGTCGCGCTGCGCGTGATGAAGACATAGATCACGCTGAACATCACCCCCGTCGCCGCGGTCGGCAGGCCCACGCGGCAGACTGCGAGCACGGCACGCCGGTCGAACCGGCCGATATGCAGCTGTCCTCCCCGCACGACCAGCATGAGGCCGAGTGCAAATGCCACCGAGCGTGTCGTCACCGTCGCGATCGCCGCGCCTGCGATGCCCAGCCGCGGCGCGGGGCCGAGGCCCATGATCAGCACGGGATCGAGCACCAGAGTGACGGCGACGGAGACCGCCAGGAGAATGAATGGCGTCCGTGCATCACCGGCGGCGCGAAACGCCGCGTCGACGGCAAAGAAGCCGAAGATGAGCGGCGTGCCGATCAGATACGTCCCGAGGTAACGCATCCCGAGCGACGTCACCTCCGGCGGCGTGTGCATGACGGCGAACAGCTGGGGCAGCACCGCGTGACCGACGAGAGCGATGGCGGTACCGCTGACCAGAGTGAACACGAGGGCGCTCCCCGCGGTCCGCGCGGCTTCCTCGCGGCGTCCCTCGCCGTACCGGCGCGCCGCGACGGCCGTCAGCCCGACGCTCACCATCTCCGCCACGGAGATGATGAGCCACACCCAGAATACCGACGTGGCCACGGCCGCGATTCCCGCGGCGCCGATCTTCGCCCCCACCCAATATGCGTCGACGGACGCGAAGATCGTCATCAGCAGCGTGGATGCGACAGCCGGCATCGCGATCCGCGCGATCGTGCGTGGCAGCGGATCGGAGACGAGACGCGCCGCGTCGGGCGCGTCCGCGGGGACCGCGACAGGCGCCAGCCCTTCGTGGGGCTCCAATGGCAACGCGGCCGCCCGAGGGTCGGACGGCCGCGTCAACGCTTCCGGCGATCCGGTGATCGTCACACGGTGTGCGCGGCGGCAGCCGCAGCCTTGATCTTGTCGGCCACGCCGACGAGCGCGCGCGCCGCGTTCGACTGCGGCTCGGCCACGACGATTGGCTGACCGCGGTCGGCGGATTCCAGCACGCGCGGTTGCAGCGGGACCTGGCCCAACAGCGGCAGGCCCAGCTCGTTCGCGAGACGCTCGCCGCCTCCGCTGCCGAACAGCGCACTCGGTTTGCCGCAGTGCGGACACTCGAACCAGCTCATGTTCTCCACGATGCCCAATACCGGCACGTTGACACGCTGGAACATCTTTGCGCCCCGCAACGCGTCGCCCACCGCGACTTCCTGAGGCGTGGTGACGATCACCGCTCCGGCCACCTGCGTCGCCTGCACCAGTGACAGCTGTGCGTCGCCGGTGCCGGGAGGCATGTCCACGATGAAGTAATCCAGTTGTCCCCATGCGACGTCGCGCAGAAACTGGTTCACGATCTTCATCACGATCGGCCCGCGCCAGATGGCCGGTTGATCGCGTTCGATCAGGAACCCGAGACTGATGACCTTCACGCCGTGGGCCTCCAGCGGGACGATCTTCTCGTTGATGACCGACGGCGGCGAGTTCACGCCCATCATGCGCGGAACGTTCGGACCGTAGACGTCCGCGTCCATGAGGCCCACGCGCGCACCGGCGTTCGCGAGTGCGGTGGCGACGTTGGTCGCGATGGTCGACTTCCCCACCCCGCCCTTGCCGCTCGAGATCGCGATGACCTGGCCGAGCTCGGGAAAATAGGTTGGCTGCTGCGCGGGAACGGGCTTCGGCGTCGGCCGCGTATCCATGACGGGCAGCGTTCGGCCGCCCGTCGCCTGCTTCTCACTCATGATCGCAACCTACAGAACGCCACGCGCTTCTGCGAGCACGCGCTCGCGAACGTCGTCGAGCGAGCCGGCGATGAGCGCACCCGCCGCCCGTGCGTGACCGCCGCCGCCGAACTTCCGGGCAAACGCGTTCACGTCCACGCCGCCGGTGCTCCGGAATGACGCCTTCACCTTGCCGTGGCCAAGATCGCGAAAGAACACGGCCATGCGCGTGCCCGCGATCGCGCGCGCATGCTCCACGATCCCGTCGAGGTCTTCCTGACGAACGTGGTAGTGCTCCATCGCCCCTGCGCGCATGGAGAGCCACGCGAGCCCCTTCCCCTCATCCACACCCAGCGACTGCAGCACCTCGGCCAGAAGGCGCACCCGGCCGGCGGGCGCCGATGCGTATACACGCTGGTACAGCTCCTCCGGATCCACACCCGCCGCGAGGAGATCGGCAGCGACCGCGTGACTGCGCGGCGTCGTGTTGCTGAAACGGAAGCCGCCGGTGTCGGTGAGGATCGCGCTGTACAGCGACCGCGCGATGCGCGGCGTGATCTCGTATCCCAGCTCGCACGCCAGATCGTACACCAGCTCGCCGGTCGCGCACGCCGTGGTATCCGTGAGCACGATGTCGCCCGCCTTGTCGTCGGACGCGATGTGATGGTCGATCACGAGACGCGGCACCGTGAGAGTGCGCACGGTGTCCGCGAGACCGCCCAGACGCTTGACGTCGCTGATGTCGAGCACGATCAGCAGGTCGATGCCCTGCAGCGCGTCCGCGCCGTCCGCCGACCGGTCCTCGACGTCGTCCGCCAGCAGGAAATCGAAGAGGTCGGGCCATGGCGTGGGATTCACGATGTGCACCGCGAGTCCGCGCTGCTGGAGCATGCGCGCCAGGGCGGTCTCGCTGCCGCAGCCGTCTCCGTCCGCGTTGATGTGCGTGGAGAGCGCGACGCGGCGGCCGGGCTGGAATTCCGCCGCGACGCGGCGAATCCCTTCCTTGCGCTGCGCGGAGATCTTGAAGAAGTCCTGATGCATGGGGATCAGACGTCGTATGCGGTTCCGTTTAACGACGCTCGGCCACAAAAAGAAGCGGCGTCCGCACCTGCGGACGCCGCCCCAAGATACTCTGTCCGCGCCCGACGATCAGCGCGCCGCAGCCGCCGCGTTGTCCGCCGCGGTTCGCGCGTGGTTCTTTCCGTACGTGAAGTAGATGACGAATCCGATGATCATCCAGACGATCAACCGGATCCACGTGTCCTTCGGAAGGAACGCCATCATCCCGAAGCACACCAGTATGCCCAGGATGGGCACGAGCGGAACGAGCGGCGTGCGGAACGGACGCGGCAGGTCCGGCCGCTTGCGGCGCAGCACGATGATGCTCGCGCACACGATGACGAACGCCAGCAGCGTCCCGATCGAGACGAGCTCGCCCAGGAGTCCGATCGGGAAGAATCCCGCGAAGAATGCCGCCACCACGCCGGTCACGATCGTGGTGACATACGGCGTACGGAACCGGGGATGCACCTTTCCGAACGCGGGTGGCAACAGCCCGTCGCGCGACATGGCGTAGAAGACGCGCGCCTGTCCCATCATCATGACCAGGACCACCGATGACAGCCCGGCAATCGCACCCACGTTGATGAAGTACGTCAGCCACTTGAGCGGTTGTCCCGCCTTCTCGATCGCCACGTACACGGGGTGCGGGACGCCGAGCTCCGTGTAATGCGCGAGCCCCGTCATGACGAGCGACATCAGGATGTACAGCACGGTGCAGATGGCGAGCGACGCCAGGATGCCGATCGGCATGTCGCGCTGCGGATTCTTGGCTTCCTGCGCGGCGGTCGACACCGCGTCGAAACCGATGTACGCGAAGAAGACCACCGCGGCTGCCCGCACCACTCCCGTCCATCCGTAATGCCCGAACTCGCCGGTGCCGGCCGGAATGAAAGGCGTCCAGTTGGAGGATTTCACGTACATGAAGCCGAATCCGATGACCAGGAACACGATCGCCAGCTTCACGAATACAATGATGTTGTTGAAACGCGCCGATTCCTTGATGCCGATCACCAGCAGCGTCGTGATCAGCCCGACGAGCACGATCGCGGGAAGGTTGATGACGCCACCGTGTATCGTGCCTCCCGCCGCGGAACACAGCGCCGCGGCGTTGCCCGCCGCCGCGCCCGCCGCTTTCTGCAGCGAGTCGAGGGGCAGCAGGCCATTGTTGGAGGTCACGCACAACGTCGACTTCACCAGGGTGTGCGTGCCTTCGACCGTCATGGGCGCCGAGGCCCACGCGGGCGGCAGGCTGAGGCCGATTTCCGTGAGAAATGCGCTGAAGTACCCCGACCAGCCTACGGCGACCGTCGCGGCGCCGAAGAGGTACTCGAGCATCAGGTCCCAGCCGATGATCCAGGCGAAAAACTCGCCCAGCGTCGCGTAACTGTAGGTGTAGGCGCTCCCGGCGATCGGAATCATCGCCGCGAACTCCGCGTAGCACAGGCCCGCGAATACGCAGCCGATGCCGGAGATTACGAACGAAAGCACGACGGCGGGGCCCGCATAGGCCGCCGCCGCTTGTCCCGTCAGTACGAAGATGCCCGCGCCGATGATCGCGCCGATGCCGAGCAACGTGAGGTTCCACGCGCCCAGTGCGCGTCGGAGTGTGTGCTCGCCCTCGGTTGACGCTTCATCCTGCAGCAGGGCGATGCTCTTGGTCGTCCACAGTCCCATGCGAAGTCTCCCGTGGGGTACGGACAGAAAAACGGGGGCCTTCGTGCCCCCGAGTGTATACAACGTACGGCCGTCAGCGCGCTCTAGCCACTGTAATTCGGCGCCTCTCTCGTGATGGTCACGTCGTGCGGATGGGATTCACGGAGGCCGGCCATGGTGACGCGCACGAACTCGGCGCGCGTGCGCAGATCGTCCACCGTCGCGCACCCCACGTAGCCCATGCCGCTGCGCAGACCGCCGATCATCTGGTACAGCACGTCCCCCACCGGGCCCTTGTACGGCACGCGCCCTTCGATACCCTCGGGCACGAGCTTGCGGGCGGAGAGCTCGCCTTCCTGGAAGTACCGGTCCGCGCTGCCGTCCTGCATCGCGCTCAGGGAGCCCATGCCACGGACCATCTTGTATCTCCGTCCCTCGAGGAGGAACGCTTCGCCCGGGCTCTCTTCGGTACCGGCGAGCATCGACCCCATCATCACCGAGCTCGCGCCCGCGGCCAACGCTTTCACGATGTCACCGGAGTACTTGATGCCGCCGTCCGCGATTACCGGGACATCGCCCGCTCCCGCCACCGCGTCCATGACGGCGGTGAGCTGCGGAACGCCGACTCCGGTCACGACGCGCGTCGTACAGATGGATCCCGGTCCCACGCCGCACTTCACGGCGTCGACGCCGCGCTCGACCAGTGCGCGGGCGCCGTCGCGTGTCGCGATGTTGCCGGCGATCAATTGCACGTCCGCGAACGCGTCGCGAACCTGCGCCGTCGCGCGCAGGACGCCGTCGCTATGGCCGTGTGCCGTGTCAATGATCAGTGCGTCGACGCCCGCATCCACGAGCGCACGCGCGCGTGCGAGAAAGTCGCCCGCTGCCCCGATCGCCGCGGCGACCCGCAATCGGCCATGACGATCCTTGTTCGCTTCCGGATAGCGACGCCGCTTGTGGATGTCCTTCACCGTGATGAGCCCGCGCAGTCGCCGCTCCTTGTCGACAACGGGCAGTTTCTCGATGCGGTGCTTCGCCATGATCTGCTCGGCTTCATCGAGGGTCGTGCCCTCCGGCGCGGTGACCAGACGATCCTTCGTCATCGCGTCGCGGAGTGGCCGATCCAGCTCACGCTCGAATTGCAGATCGCGGTTCGTGATGATCCCGACCAACCGGTCATCATCGTCGACGATCGGAACGCCCGAGATGCTGAAGCGCGCCATCAGGGCGGTGGCCGCACGCACCGTGTCGTCCGGGCGGAGTGTGATGGGCCTGAGGATCATGCCGCTCTCACTGCGCTTCACGCGGTCCACTTCGGCCGCCTGCCGGTCGATGGACATGTTCTTGTGCAGCACGCCGATGCCTCCGGCGCGCGCCATCGCGATGGCCATCTCCGATTCCGTCACCGTATCCATCGCCGCGGATGCGAGCGGCACCTGGAGCGCGATGCCTCGCGTGAAGCGCGACGCGGTGGATACGTCGCGCGGGTGCGTCAGCGAGTGCTTCGGCACCAGCAGCACGTCATCAAACGTTAGAGCCACGTCAGCGCGGACCCTGGATGCGTCACCGCGTGGCTCGCGTAGCTGTTCGCTGTCCTCGGAACGCAAAGGCCCGCCACCAGAGCGATCCTGGTGAGCGGGCCGTGTCGTCGAGCGAGTTCCTGTCGCCATGGTGAAATGTAGCTTACCGCCCGAGCGCCCTCAACCGTCGTCGCACACGTCGCGGCAGGAAGAACGCCGCCGCGAGCATCACCTTCCGGAGATTCAGCTCGCGCAGGTCCTCGGGATTGCCCGTCCAGTGTGACAACAGCACGGAGCGACCGGCATTTTGCATCAAACGACGCAGCGCGAGCACGAGGAGATACACGTCGTCCACCTCACCGAGGAAGGGGACGAAGTCCGGGATCAGATCAATCGGCGTGACGATGTACGCGATCGCTCCGGCAACCAGCAGTTTGTCCAGCGTCGCCACGCGACTGTCGCTGATCAGGCCCCATAAGAGCCGCAGGAATCGAGGCAGCTCCGCCACGTATCCCATGACCGTCCGCTTGGCACCGGTTCTTGGCTGCCCCTCGACCTCCCGCACGGGTCGACGTGCGCCGCGCCCGCGCGCCGCACTCGCCGACGCCGCTGATCTCTCACGAGCCGATGCTCGCGCGCTTTTGGGAACCGCCATCTAGAGACGCTCCTGTCCCGAGCCGGGCTCTCGAACGCCGTGAGCCGGACTGGACGCTTCGGATGTTATTGTACTCCCACCTGTCGACGCGGGCGGTGCGCTCGGCGTCGCGGTGCTCGGCGTCCCAGGAGCAGCAGTCGTACCGCTGGGTCCGCGAGCGGGGCTGCTGACGTTCTGCGCCGCCGTCACGATGTCGCTGGCGACGGATTTCCCCGCGGCGACGGCGCCATTGAGCACGTTCGCGGCGCGATTGAGCAAACCCATCGTCTCGGCGATGGCCGTCGCGGACACTTTACCGGCCCGCAGTCGATCTTCGACGGCTTCCGTGAATCTCGTGAACGCGTTGCCTGTGGGATTCTGGCGTTCGGCGTACTTGGATTCCAGAAACTCGATGTAGTCGAGCACCTGGTAGCCACGTTCATCCGTGAACGTGTCGAGCTTCCGAAGGATGCGGTCGCGCAAATGGGCGTTCATACAGCAAGCAATCTACCGCGCCCCACGTTCTCTGCCGCCGCCGCTACGCCGACCCTCGACCCGCTGCTAGCCTCTCCAGCGCGACCGGCGGCCGCGGGCGTCGATGTGCACGTAGGGCGTGGAGTAGAGATGGCTGTTGTAGATGCCGAGGCCACCGACCAGGTCCGGGTGGGTGCGCTCGACCTCTTCCACGGCAGCAACGATCAGCCGCTGATCGCCGCGATCGATGCGGCCGTTGCCATTGGCGTCGACGACGACGTCCGCCGCATCGCCGTATTGGTGCCGGCTGTCGCGGGCGGCGCGCAACACATGACGGTTGTGCGACGGCGTCCGGAAACCGGAGTGCACGTCGAGCTCCAGCTCCTCGGTATCCGACTGTGCGACACCGCGCATCGTCTCCAGCTCGGCGAACACCAGCTCGAGCTTGTCGAGGAGACGCGGATTCAGCGCGACGTACTTGGGCCAGACGTCTTCCTGGTCGTCGTGCGTCAAAAAATGCTTCAGCTTGAGATGCTTGCTCACCGCGAGATCGAGATACTCGGGATAGATCTCGAGAAATCCCTCGGGATGATCTTCCTCGCCGACGCCGCGCAAGCGCTCCGCGAGGTACATCCCGATCCGGTAGCCGTTCAGCATCGCGCCGAGCTTTTCGCGGAACGGGCGCATAACGGCGACGACCGGCTCCTGGAGAATCTGGCGCTCGGTGCCTCGCACCAGCGTGAGATAGTAGAAACCCGGTACTGACGGCGCCGACACTTCGGCGCCTTCGATTGGTTGCGGAGCGAACCCCGTCGGAGCATTGCGCAGCGAGGTCCACTCGTACCGCAGGGCCGCGGGATCGCCGCCGACCGCGAGCGGATATTCGATCTTCTGGCCTGGCAGCGAGAAGAGCAGTTTGACCTCCCCGCTGCGCCCGAACGCATTTCCGGAAGCGGAGCCCAACGTAAATGGCGTCCCACCGAATCGCGCAAAAGGCGCGCGGCCGAGAGCGGCGTCCGGACGATAGAACTGGATGACGCCAATGGCCGCGCACATCGCGACGAGCACCGTCGCGACATCCGCGCGCAAAAGCGGGTGCCGCCGGATGACCGGCTTGAAGCGCCGCTTCTTCTTCACTGCGTCAACCCACGGTTTGGTCGGTCCATACGCCTGCATCCCTGATTTCGGCGTTGCCAGCATACGACGACTGACCGCGCCGACCTTTTCCAAAACAGCAGAGCCCGGCAACAGGACCGGGCTACCATGGAGCCATACAACTTATCCGAATTGATCGGCCTGGCCAGAAGTTGATGGGCCGAGCGTCCACACGCAGGTGATCGAAAGCACCCGCACTCTGGCAGATACTGATCGTTCGATCAGACGCCCGCGTTTATTAGTAGATGAACACCGGAGTCCCGATCGGGACGAGGGCGTAAAGCTTCGCGATGTCTTGGTTTGTCATCCGGACGCACCCGTGACTGACCGAATGGCCAATTGTTTCGGGTTTGTCCGTTCCGTGGATCGCGTATCCGTCGCCGAGCAATAGCCGGTAGGCGCCCAGAACGCCGGCGAATTTTCGTTGGTTCGTGCCGAACGGCGGAATCACGATGTTGCCGTCGACCACCAGCTCGTTTCCCTCGCCGGACCCGACCCTTGTGCTCTTTCCGTCCGGTCCAACGCGAACCACGTCCGAACCGTCGACACGAATGACGGCGCTGTCGGTCCGAATCGCTTGGCCGCGCTCGAGTCGGCGAACACCGTAGCCGCGTGCCTGGGCAACCTCGACATAATGCCAGTCCGGCGCGACCCACATCGGCGCGGTGTCCTTCGCGACAACCGTCAATCGGCCGCGCGGTGTCTCAAAGCGCCAGTGCAGGTCCTCGCCGGTGCCCTCAAGCACCTTCCCGCTGCCGGTACCCACCGGCGCGGAGAACAGCACCGAGTCGCCCTGCCGGTACCAGAGTTGGTGGTCCTCGATGCTCACCACGATGTAGGGTCGGTCCGCCGGCGGCTGCGGCGTCACCGCCAGCACCTGCGCCAGGCTGTCCGCCGCGACGCCGGACCGCCGGTGCGCTTCGCGCAGCGCCTCCAGATTGTCGTTGAAGACCATGCGCGTGACGTCGCGCTCATAGCGTACACTGAGCGCATTCGCGAACACACCAGCGCTCGCGAACAGCACGACGGCGGACGCGATGGCGATAGCCTTGAGGAGCGTCATCGACGCGACACGGTACGACGTGAGGGCGCAGTCATCAGTAGAAGTACACCCGGACGCCGGGGCCCAGACTCGGAAGGATCGCGCGAAGGTCCTGAGCGCCCGCACGCAGCGAACCGGGGAGCACGTAACCGGAGTCGTTGAGCGGTCCAACGGACGGCATCGTGTAGATGACGGTCCCGCCGTCCAGGAGTATCGCGGCCGAACCCAGCGCACCGACCAGCGGCGCGCGATCGGGTGGGCCGATGCCACGGTCGGCGTAGACCCACGCCGGCGGTTGCCATGCCGTGGTGTCGGAGAGCAGGCCGATGATGCTGCGCACACCGCGCGGAGGCGCAAGATGCACGGTGTCCGGCGCGGTTCCCACACGACGCTCGGGTCCGACCTCGACGCGCATGCGTCGCAGCTCGACGCCGTCGCGCTCGAGATACATGGTGCCGCTGTCGACGGACACCGAGAGGTGGAGGTCGCGCTCGAGGCGGGCCTGGCGGCGAAGGAGCTCAATCGCAGTCCGCAGTCGATTGTTCTCGGCGGCGACCACCTGATCGACACGGCGGCGCTCGATGCGCGACATCGACGCGCGCAACCGGTCGATCTCGCGCACGTAGCGCTGACGTCGCGACCACACCGCGACGTCGGCGGCGACGAGCAGCACACTCGCCACGATCAGGATCCAGAGCAGCGCACGCTTCATGGGCCTCAATTATCGCTTGGTGAGCGTCATTCGTCCGGATACATTTTCTGCCATGCCGCTTCGCGATCCCGTCGTGCTCGTCGTGCTCGACGGTTGGGGATATCGCGAGGAGCGCGAAGGAAACGCGATCGCCATGGCGAACACGCCAACCTGGGATCGCCTATGGTCTCGCGCTCCTCGTACCCTGTTGGAGGCCTCGGGTCTCGCCGTTGGTTTGCCCGAGGGACAAATGGGCAACAGCGAGGTCGGGCACCTCAATCTGGGAGCCGGGCGCGTGGTGATGCAGGACCTCGTGCGCATCAACCAGTCGATCGCCGACGGAGACTTCTTTCAGAACGCGTCACTCACCAGTGCATGTGACGCGGTCGCGAAGCGCGGCGGCACGCTGCACCTGATGGGGCTCATCGGTACGGGGGGCGTACACGCGCTCGATCGCCATCTCTTTGCGCTCATCGAGCTGGCCGCACGGAGGAGGATCTCTCGGGTCGCCATCCACGCGCTGCTCGACGGTCGCGACACGATGCCGAGGTCGGCGTACGGCTACATGCAGGACGTCCTCGCGAAAGCGAAGGGCCGGGCCCGCGTGGCATCGGTTGGCGGCCGCTATTTCGGGATGGACCGCGACAAGCGCTGGGATCGCACGAAGAAATGGTACGACGCGGCGGTGTTGGGCGTCGGTCCGCAGGCCACGGATCCGCTGGAACTGATCAAGAGCTCGTACGAGGCCGGTGTCACCGACGAGTTCATCGAGCCTCGCGTGATCGTGGAGAACGGCGCCGCCGTCGCGCCGATGCGCGATGGAGACGCGCTGATCTGCTTCAACTTTCGGGCGGACCGGATGCGGCAGATCGTGCGCGCCCTCACCGTCGACGGTTTTGATGGCTTCGAGGTGAGCGACCGCCCGACGCTGGCCACTGTGGTGACGATGACCACGTACGACCGCACGTTCGACGTCCCCGTGGCCTTTCCGCCGCAGTCGATGGCGAACATCGTGGGCGAAGTGGTCTCCCACGCGGGCATGACGATGTTTCGCACCGCGGAAACGGAGAAGTACGCGCACGTGACCTACTTCTTCAACGGCGGCGTCGAGACACCCTTTCCCGGTGAGGACCGCTTGCTCGTGCCCAGCCAGAAGGTCGCGACGTACGACCTGGCGCCCGAGATGAGCGCCGCGGGCGTCACCGACGTCCTGTGCAACGCGATCGAACAGCGCGAGCACGATTTCATCCTCTGCAACTACGCGAACGGTGACATGGTCGGACACACCGGCTCCATCCCCGCCACGATCGAAGCGGTCGAGATGGTGGACCGGTGCCTGGCGCGGGTCATTGCGTCCGCGGAGAAAACGCGTGCCCGTCTCCTGATCACCGCCGACCACGGCAACTGTGAGATGATGATCGACCCCGAAACCGGCGGCCCACACACCGCGCATACGACGAGCCCCGTCCCCCTCGTCCTCATCGATCCCGCAGGCGATCGCCCGCTGCGTGGTGGCGGCGCCCTCTGCGACGTCGGGCCCACCATCGTACGGCTGCTCGGACTTGATCTGCCGCAGGAGATGACCGGCATCGATCTGCGCGAGCTGCAGCTCGCGGGAGTGCGCGCGTGATGCCACGAATGCTGCGTCTCGCCGTCATCCTCGTCGCAATGGCCACGCCGGCCATCGCGCAGGTTGGGTACGATCCGCACAACAGCCCGTACCGGGACCTCCGCGAGACACAGGAGCTCACCGCATTCACCGGCTTCTATAACGCGAAGAAGGATCCGGCGGGGGTGGCGCCGCAGAGTGGGCCGCTGTTCGGATTCCTGTATCAATGGCGGCCCGGTGGGCCGGCCAACCTCAACGCGTCGATCACACGGCTCGCGTCGCAACGCCGCATCCTCGATCCCGACGTATCCGCCAACTGCCCGACGGCCGCCACGGAGGATTGCAAGCTGATCGGCACGTTTCGCTGGCCGGTGTACTTCCTCGACGCCGGTCTGGCGATCGCGCTCACGGGGGCGCGCAGCTTCTACAGCTTCGTGCCCGAGGTGAAGCTCGGCGCCGGCGCGGTCACCGATTTTCACACGAAGGCGGACGTCGGTGAGTTCACATTCGGCACCCGCTTTGCATTCAACTGGGGCGCTGGAATTCGGTGGATCGCGAGCGGTCCGTTGCAGTTGCGAGCCGACTTCACGAACCACCTGTACTCCATCAAGTATCCCGGTACGTACTACCTGCCGGCCGCGGACAACTCCGTGATTTTCACGAAGAAGCAGTCGCAGACGGCGTGGTTGAACAACCCGGGATTCACGATCGGCTTCTCGTACCTGTTCTCCAGGTAGCTCGCGCGGAGCTCGCCGCGGGCGCCTCGAACGCCCGACGCGAGCTGAGTCATGCCGGAGGAAACCACATGGCGCGCGACTTCGAGAACATCCACGACGTGGGCGACCTGAGCGACCGCGAGCTGCGCGATCTCGTGCGCTCCCACCTCGCTGCTCACAACGGCCTCGACCCCGACTACATCACCGTACGCGTCGATGACGGCACCGTCGTCCTCGAGGGACGCGTCGGTACCGATTACGAACGGCGCGTCGCGGAACACGTGCTCACGGACACGCTGGGCCTGCAGTCCGTGCGCAACGATCTCGTCGTCCAGTCCATCCACCGCGCGATCAGCCCGATGGACATCGAGGACCACCTCAACGACGAAGAGCGCGTCGAAGGTCTGCTGCTCGGTGATCGGCCCGTCCCGCTGAACCCGGAGACGGAAAACGAAACCGAAGATATCGACGCTCGCCTCTGGGGAACGAGCGACGTCGGCAAAGCCATAGCCGACGGCACCACGTGGATTCCGCCGGAGAGTCCGACACAGGAAGGACTTGAAGGGACTGCGGGTGGATCATCGCCCGGCGAGGATCACTAGTCTCGCAATTTGCACGACGAGGTCGCTCGTGACCTCGGCGCCGCTGGTTCTTCTTGGGTGTGGAAAACGCACCCCGAGAACACATCTGTGCGCTGGGCGAACGCGAAGTGACCACAACCAAAGCTGTCACGCGCGAAAGCGCGCCGACCGTCTATGCGGATGAGCTCAGCCCGCTCGTGCGATTGCACGACGAGCTCGGGCGTTTTCGCCTGACGCCGGCGCGCACGCGCCGAGCCAGGGCCAACGTCGCCGAAGGCCGCATCGCGTTCGATCCGAACGACGTGCTGCGTTCCGCCGACGACCTCGATGCGTGTCTGTCGCGAACCGCAGAGGCGTTCGAGATGTGCGGCATGGCGTCTCCGCGCGAATTGACATCCTTCCGGAAGGGTTACGCCATGGCGCAGCCGCTCCTCAAGGCCTGGCTCGCGGGCGAGCGCGGATCGAGCGACGAGGGCCGACGCCTCGGCCTCCGCGCGGCGGCCCTGGTCGGAAACGCGATTCTGCGCAGTGCGGCGAGCCAGGCCAGCAAGGGAATGGCGTTCGACGAGTGGAAGCAGACCACGTGTCCCTGCTGCGGCGGTTCGCCGGATCTGGCCGTCCGCGAGAAGGACGTACGCTGGCTGGTCTGCGCGCGGTGCGACACCCGGTGGCATGCACCGACGTCGGGTTGCCTTGGGTGCGAGGCGAGCAGAGCGCCGACCTTCGTGAGAGTGGACGCATTGGACCTCGGCTACGAGCTGCTCGTGTGCCACGCGTGCGCCCGGTACATCAAGGAGCGTCGCGGCGAGGGGATGCAATTGGCCATCGTCGAGCGAGCGCTCACCGTCGAGCTCGATGCGGCCGCGGAGCGCCGAGGATTGCGCATCTGACCACGCACTCTCCGGTGGGCGTCGTGCTCGCCGGAGGACGCAGTCGCCGATTTAGCGGCATGCCGAAGGGCCTGAGCGTCGTCGCAGGCAGTCGCATCGTCGATCGCGTGACGCGTGCCCTCCGTGCGGTGACGACCGACATCGTACTCGCGGCGAACGACGCGGACGCCAGCACATGGACGCCGGGTATCCGCGTGCTCCGCGACATACATGAAAGCGCGGGCGGACTCGCAGGCATCGAGGCGGCGCTGTCACTGGGTCGCAACGCAATCGTGGTCGCGTGGGATATGCCCTTTGTCACCGCGGATCTTCTCCAGGTGATCGCCGAAGCCGCGGCCCGTGAGAGCGCCGACGCCGTGGTGCCGCGAAGTATGGGCCCGATCGGTTTCGAACCCTTCTGCGCGTTCTACGCAGTTTCGGCGGCGCCGCAGCTCTCGGCGTTTCTCGAGCGGGGTGGACGTGCGGCTCATGAATTCATCGGCCAGCTCCAGCAGCCGCGGTTCGTCGAGGATGAAACGATCCTGAGACTCGGTGATCCCGCCCGGTTCTTCTTCAGTGTGAACACACCAGCGGACCTCGAGCGCGCCAACGCGATGGCGGACATGACGCGCTAGCTTTTTCATGTCGCGTCACATTCCGCCGATGAGAATCGTCCGGTCGAGCGTCCTTGCTGTCTTCGTGTGCGTGGCGTGCACTCGCGCGTCCACGGCTCCCTCGCCCGTGCGCCTCGAGCGCGCGCCGCTGCAGCGCACCATCGACTCGTTGCTTTCGCTCCCCGAGACGCGACAGGCGCGCTGGGGCGTGCTGGTCGTCGATCCGGAAGCGGGCGACACGATCTATTCGCGCGATGCGGGCAAGCTGTTCGTGCCGGCGTCGAACATGAAGATCATCACGTCCGCGGTCGCCCTGGCTGTGCTGGGCTCCGATTTCCGGTACGCCACGCCAATTCTCGGGAGCGGTCCCGTTCGAACCGGCGTGCTCGATGGCGACCTGCTGGTGGTCGGGCGCGGCGATCCGACGGTCAGCGACAACGCGGCGGGCGATGCGATGCTGCCGCTGCGCGTGCTCGCCGATTCCCTGTGGGCGCATGGGTTGCGCCGCGTGCGTGGCAGAGTGCTCGCCTCCGGCAACGCGTTTCCGGACGCGAATGCCGGCGCCGGCTGGTCGTGGGACGATCTGGACGAATCGTATGGCGCGCTCACTGACGAATTGCTGTTCAACGAAGGATTTTCCGTCGTGCAGGTTACGGGTGCGGCGCAGGCCGGTGCGCCGCCGAGCGTTCGGACGCGTCCTGCCGCGACGTTTCCGCGGGTTCGCGTCGAAGCGCGCACGGTTGAGCGACGTGGAGCAGACACCGTCGCACACCTGACGCTCGTCAAGGACACCGTGCGCGGCGACGTCGTCGTCGGTGGGACGGTGCCGGTTGGCGACAGCGCAAGCCTGGAAGTGACGCACGCCGACCCCGACGCGGCGTTCATCGCCGCGCTCCGCGAAGCGCTCGCGTATCGGGGCGTCGTCGTGAACGACAGTGCGGTCACCGCGGGCACGACGACCGACACGCTCGCGACCTTGCGATCGCCGCCGCTCTCCGCGATCCTGCGCGATTTTCTCAAGCCATCGCAGAACCAGATCGGCGAGATGCTGTTCAAGACGATCGCGCTGCAGCGCGGCGACACCGGCTCGGAGCGGATCGCGCGCCGCGTGATCACGGACCAGCTGCGCCTCTGGGGGGTGCGAGACGATGGCGTCGTCGTCGCCGATGGCAGCGGCTTGTCGCGCATGGACCTCGTATCACCGGAAACCATCGTGCGCGTGCTCGACGCCATGCGACGCGCGCCCACGTTCGGTGTTTACCGTGACGCGTTGCCTCTCGCCGGTTTCGACGGCACCCTCGCCTCGCGCATGCGCGGGACCCGCGCGGACGCCAACGTTCGCGGCAAGACCGGCACGCTCACCGGCGTGCGCTCGCTGTCGGGATACATCACTACCCTCGATGGCCGCTTGCTGATCTTCAGCATGTTGTGCAACAACTACACGGTGCCAACGGCTTTTATCACGCGCGTGCAGGACGCGATAGCCGCGCGGCTCGCGAGCCTGCGCCTGCAGGCGCCGCCGGGAGCGGGAGGCCGCGACTGACCGGACCGCAGCAACCGCTCAGCGGTCTGAGCGTCGGCGAGGCAGTGACGATCGTCGCCAACGATGTGCGCCGTCTCCAGGCCGAGCAAGTCGCGTTGCGCGACGCGATCGGGCGCGTGCTTGCGACGGATGTGGTGTCGCCCCTCGCATTGCCGCCATGGGACAACGCCTCGATGGACGGCTACGCGGCGCGCGCCGACGACGTGCGCGGCGCCTCCGTCGACATGCCCCGGACGCTGACGGTCGTCGGGACCGTCGCTGCGGGTGACGCGACGTCGCGTCCTGTCGCGGCCCGTGAGGCGATGCGAATCATGACGGGCGCGCCCATTCCCGCCGGCGCGGATTCAGTCATTCGTGTGGAGGACACGGACGCCGGTTCGCATACCGTGCTCGTGCTCTCGGACCGTGACGCCTTGCACAACGTGCGACCGCGGGGCGAAGATCTCGCGCCCGGGACGGTTGCGGTGACGGCGGGAACGGAGTTGCACGCCGCGCACATCGCCCTGCTCGCGTCCGTCGGCCACGCCCGTGTCGACGTCATCCGGCGGCCGCGCGTTGCGATCCTCGCGTCGGGTGATGAGCTGGTCGATGTCGATGACTTCGATGCAGTGCTCGCCGGCGAGCGCATCGTGTCCTCCAACAGTTATTTCCTGGACGCCGCGGTGCGCGAGGCCGGCGGGGACGTCGTGTCCCTGGGCATCGCTCGAGACGATCCCGCGGAGCTGCGCCGTCGTCTGGCCGGAGTCGACTGTGACCTGCTCATCACCACGGGCGGCGTGTCGGTGGGCACATTCGACTTCACGCGATCCGTGCTGGCCGACCTCGGGATTCAGCAGCGCTTCTGGCGTGTGCGCATGCGGCCCGGCGCGCCGATCGGCTTCGGGCTTCTGCACGAGATTCCCTGGCTCGGACTTCCGGGGAATCCCGTGTCCTCCGCGGTCACATTCGAGCTCTTCGCGCGGCCCGCCATACGCAAGCTGCGCGGCCACACGGATCTCTTTCGCGCGCTCACCAGAGTGCGTGTGGCGGAGGCCGTCGCCATCACCGCGCCGCTGACGCATTTTCTCCGCGCCGTCGTTCGGCTCGACGGCCAGGAGCTGGTAGCGCGGCTCACCGGTCCCCAGGGATCCGGACTGGTGTCGTCGATGGCCCGCGCGAATGCATTGCTGGTCATCGATGCGTCGCAATCGCGTCTTGCGTCCGGCGAGCGTGTCGACGCCTTGCTGTTCGGGGACGCGCTACATGTGAGCGAGTCGCCCATTCGGTGACAGACCGCACATCGTAACAACCCGTCACTTCACAACTTGGATTCCTGTCGTGATGTACGGACAGATGTACGTTGGAGCCGGCGTCGTTGCCACTCTATCCAACAACCTTCATGCGTTCTGGCGCTCGTGTGGTGGTCGCCGCATGTGTGGCGGCAGCTGCAGTCGCGTGTTCCGACCAGCCGTCGACTGGAAGCGGTCGACCCGTCCTCGCGAGCGTTCCCTTCGCCCCTGCCTTCGAGCAATCGGCGCCGGGCGGTCCCCAGATCGTTGTCGACCGGATCCGCGGCGTTCTCCGAAACACTACCGCGACGGATAGCACGGTTGCCGAAGGCGTCGTGGTCGGCGATAGCGCAATTCTCGAATTTGCGAACGTCCGGCTGACGGGAGACAGCGCGCTGTTCGCGCTCAGCGTCTCGGCGTTCGACAAGAACAACAACATCCTGTTCGCGGGCGCCCAGAGCGTCACCGTGAAAGCCGGAGCGAACCAACCGGCTGCCCCGTCACTGACCTACGCGGCCGCCGACGCTGCCGTCGCGACGCTCGCGCTGGCGCCGACACCGATCACGCTGGACTGGGCCGGCGCCAAACCGGGCGACCTTTCCTGCCTCAATCGCGTGCCATCGGAGACTGCCAAGACCGAGCAACAGGTTCTGGTGACCGGCAGGAGTTCGACGGATGCCGTGGTGCCGGACGTACGGGTCGGCTGGAGGACGCGCGACAGCACGGTCGCCTCCGTCGATTCGACCGGTCTCATTCGCGCACGCTGCGGGAACCAGTCCACCTACGTCGTGGCGCGGACGTTCCTCGGCGTCGCGGACTCCGTGCGTGTGAGCGTCACCGCACCGCCGTTTTCGCTGTTGATGTCGCCCGAATCGACGAGCGTCTCGCGCGGCGCGGACGTGCAGATGAACGCGCAGTTCGTCGACGAGGACAACAACCCGATTCCCGGTGCGAGCGCGACGTGGACGTCGTCCGATCCCGGCCGTGCCACCGTGAGCGCGTCCGGTGTCGTGCACGGGATCGCGAACGGCCGCGTGTTGATCTCCGCGCGCTCCGGCTCCAGGCAGACGATCGGCGTCATTCAGGTCGTTCGCCCCGTCGCGCAGCGCGTGACGATCGCGGGAGCCGACTCGCTCGGGGTTGGGGGACGCCTCGCCTTGGTCGTCTCCGCCTTCGACAACACGAACACGCGCATTCCCGACGCGTCGGGCTATCACTGGTCGTCGTTGAACGGCGACATCGCCACGGTGTCGAGCTCGGGAACAGTCCTCGGAGCCGCGGCGGGCAACGCCGCGATCGTCGCCGCACTCGACGCGGTGGCCGACACCATCGTTCTGCGAGTGATCCAGGCAACGAGCGGCGGCGTTTCGGCGCGCGTGCTCGATGCCGCCACCGGGGCACCGCTGTCGGGTGTGTTCGTCAGCTCGGCGAGCAACCCGAACAACACCGTCTCCACGGGAGCGGACGGGCGCTTCACGCTCTATAGCCTCACGCCGGACGAGGACATCACGTTCGTGAAGGACACGTACGCGGCCGCGACACAGTACAACGTCGCCGTGCGGCTGGGCGAGGTCGTTGCGCTCGCCGACGTCCCGTTGGCCATCGCGGGCGGTACCGGAACCGTGAACGGCCACGTCGTGAACGTGCTGGACGATTCACCGCTGCCGGGTGCGACGGTGAAGCTTTTTCCGGGCATCGACCCACGCTCGGCAGATCCCGGCTCGGGGGTCACGGCGCCTGGCTCCATGGCGGAAACCACGACGGACGCGAACGGCGCCTTTTCCTTCCCCAACGTGCCATCCGGCACCTACACCGTCGCCGTGGGCGCGCCCGGATACTTTGCGGGGCATTCGACGGTGGCATCCGTCGGTGGTGCCGCGATGGATGCAGGCATCTTCCTGTCCCCGAGCTTCTCGGGCAGTGGACTGCGCGTCGTGCTCACCTGGGGCGACTGCAACGCGGACGCGAACGTTCCCTGTGACCTCGACTCGCATCTGACGGGGCCGGCGTCGGCTCCCGACACCGGCAGATTCCACATCGCGTACTACGCCCGACACTACGTCGTGAACGGCGACACGGTCGCGCTGCTCGACAACGACGCGACGGGCGGCATCGGCCCCGAGACGGTCACGCTGCGTGGTGTGCGGAGCGGTACGTACAAGTACTACGTCCACGACTACACCGACGGCTTCGACACCACGAGCACGCGTCTCAGCGCTCTCTCGCATGCGCGGGTGCAGGTGTACTCGGGCGCCGCACTGGTCGCGACGTTCTATCCGCCGAGCAATGGCGCGGGAACGCTCTGGGCCGTGTTCGAGTACGACGGCAGCGTGCTGACGCCGGTGAATCAGATGGTGCGGGTGGACGTGACCAATGCACCGGCGGACTTCATCCGCGCCGCCGGATCGACGTCCGCGGATCCCACGCCGCAGATCGTGCGCGATCTCCGCAGCGCGCCGAGAAAACCCTAGGCCAACTGCTGCGCGACGACCTCCGCGATGTCGAGCACCTGCACGCTCGCATCGCGGGACCTGGCGCCGTCGTTCATCATCGTCATGCAGAACGGACAGGCGACGGCGATGGTGTCCGCTCCGGTGGCCAGCAACTCGTCCACGCGCTCGGCGTTGATGCGCTTGCCGACGCGCTCTTCCATGAACATGCGCCCGCCGCCGGCGCCGCAGCACAAGCCGCGGTCGCGATGGCGTGGCGGCTCCACGAGGGTCACGACGGGCAACGCGCGTCGCAGCGCTTCGCGTGGCGCGTCGTAGATGTCGTTGTAGCGACCGAGATAGCAGGAGTCGTGATACGCCACCGTGAGGCGCTTCCCTTCTTCACTCACCAGCGGCGCGCGTCCTTCCTGAAGCAAGCGCTCGATGTACGTGGAGTGATGGATGACCTCGTAACGGCCCCCGAGCTGCGGGAACTCGTTGCCCAGTTGATGGAAACAGTGCGGGCAGCTGGTCACGATCGTGAGCACCTGGTACCGGTTCAGCGTCTGGATCGTGTCCTTTGCCAGCATCTGGTACAGGTACTCGTTGCCGAGCCGGCGCGCGGGATCGCCGTGGCAATGCTCCTCCTGACCGAGGATCGCGAAGCGGATGCCGCATGCCTGCATGATGCGCGCGAATGCGACGGTGATCTTCTTGGCGCGATCGTCGAACGACCCCATGCAACCGACCCAGAACAGCACGTCCGGCCGCTCGCCGCGCGCGTCCAGCTCCGCCATGGTCGGAATGCTCATGCCCTGCGCCCACTGCGCGCGGTCCGCGCGATTGAACGCCCACGGCGAACCGTTGCGCTCCAGTGACTCGAACGTCGGCTGCACCTCGGCGGGAAAGCGGGATTCGCTGAGCACGAGGTAGCGCCGCATCTCGTTGATCACGTCGAGCTGATCGATCGAGACCGGGCACTCCTGCACGCACGCGCGACAGCTCGTACACGCCCACAGCTCGTCTTCCGAGATGTAGTTGTCGAGCAGGCGGTTCTCGAGCACCTGCGCCGGCGTCTTCGTTCCGGCGTCGGCCCCTTCGCCGTGCACGAACATGGGCCGAAGGAACTCCATGCGGTCGTCGCGCACCAGCGGTCCCTTCTCCATGAGACGCTGCCGGGTATTGACGATGATCTTGCGCGGGCTGAGGGGCTTGCCGGTGATGTTGGCCGGGCACGCCGCGGTGCAGCGGCCGCATTCCGTGCACGAATATCCGTCGAGCAGGTTCTTCCAAGTGAGATCGTCGACGTCCGAGGCGCCGAATTGCTCGACGTCCGCCTCGAGGTCCATGGGACGCATGACCGCGCGCTCGCCTTTCCAACTCGTGTTCGAGAAGAAAACGTTGAACAGCGACGATGCGACGTGCAGGTGCTTGGAATACGGCAGATAGTTGAGGAACGTCAGCACCAGCAGTGCGTGCGCCCACCACGTGATCCGGTAGCCGACCCAGGCAGACTCCGGATTCACGCGTGCGAGAGCGGCACCGAGTGCGCTCGATGCAAAGCGCGTGTCGGTCAACGCGCCCGGGCGCGCGACGGCCAGGAATCCACCACTCAGGAGCAGCGTCACCATCAGCATGCCGATCATGCCGAGGATGATGTAGGCGTCGAGATGCTCGACGTTGTCGCCCTCGAGCCTGCGGGGGTGCAAAACGAGCCGGCGATAGTACGCGAACGCCACTGCGCCGAGAACGAATACCGCGAATGCATCCTGCGACAGCTGATAGGCGCCGTACACGCCGGCGGGCAGAAACCTGTCGTAACCGAATCCGGGAAAGATTCCCGCGACGATCAGCTCGATCGTGCCCGCGGTGAGCACGCAAAATCCCCAGAAGATCGTGGCGTGCATGGCGCCGGCGATGGGCTCGCGAAGAATCTTGGCCTGCGCGATTCCCACGCGTAGCACGTTCCACACGCGATGTGCGGGACGATCCGTGCGCGGCTCGGCGTGTCCCAGCCGCATGTAGTGCACGAGCCGCTGCACGTTGAGGGCGAAGAATCCCGCCGCCGCGGCGACGACGACGAGGAAGACGACGTTTTCGGTCGTCAATGCGCCTTCCTGGCCTCGCGCACGGCAGTGGTCAGCGCCGGAACGACCTCGAACACGTCGCCGACAATCCCATAGTCCGCGATCTTGAAGATCGGGGCGTCAGGATCCTTGTTGATCGCGACGATCGTCTTTGACGTCCGCATGCCCGCGAGATGCTGGATGGCGCCGGAGATGCCGACAGCGACGTACAATTGCGGGCTGACCTGGCGTCCCGTCTGGCCGATCTGATCGGAGTGCGGGCGCCAGCCTTCGTCCGTCACCGCGCGCGTCGCACCGACGGCCGCGTTGCCGAATGCGGCGGCGAGATCTTCGACGAGCTTGAAGTTCTCCGGTCCGCGCAGGCCACGTCCGCCGCTGACGATCACCGACGCTTCGCCGAGGTCCAGTTTGCCCTTCGCGCCCTCGATGATCTCTTTGACGACGACACGCTCCGCCGCAGGATCGGCAGCGGGCTGCATCGACTCCGTTTTCGCACTCCGCGGCGCGTCCTTCGGCGAGTACGCCGACGGCCGGATCGATATGACCGCCGGCGCTCCGGCGACGGTCAGCGTCACGATGACCTTGTTGGCGTATCCGGGATGTTTCACGACGAGCGAGTCGCCGCTGCCGCTGACCTCGATCGCGTCGGACACGATGGGCGCGTCGAGCTTGGCCGCCAGACGAGGGCCCAGGTCGCGCCCCTGCGCCGAGAACGGCAGCAGCACGGCGCGATATCCAGCGCTCGTCGCTCGAGCCGCGATGGTGGCGGCGATCGACTCGCGCGCGTAGCGCGCGTACGCCGGATGCTCGCACGTGATGACGACGTCGGCGCCATGCTGGCCGAGCGTGGCGGCCTTCGCGCCGACTCCCGGCGCGCCCGCGACGAGCGCGTGCACTTCGCCGCCTCCCCATGCATCCACGACCGTGCGCGCGGCGGTCACCGTTTCGAGCGCGACCTTGCGGAGCTCCGTGCCGCGCGATTCCGCGAAAACGAGAATGTTCGGCATCAGAGAACCTTCGCCTCGGTCTGCAGCAGCCGTACGAGCTCCGGTACCGCTGCTGCGCCCTGTCCCACGATACGCCCCGGCGGCCGATCCGGCGGCAGCTCCATCGACGTGACTGTGACACGCACAGGACCGAGCTGGGCGGGCTTCGTTTCGAGCGGTTTCTTCTTCGCCGCCATGATCCCCTTCAGCGACGGATATCGCGGACGCGCGATGCCTTCGTCGATCGTGACGACGGCGGGCAAGGAAAACTGCACGACCTCGCCGGCCCCTTCGAGCTCGCGACGCGCCGTTCCGCGCCCGTTCGCAATCTCCAGCGTCGACGCCGCGGTCACGCACGCCACGCCGAGGAGCTCGGCCACCGCCGTGCCGACGATACTGGCCGAGGTATCGAACGCGTACTTGCCGAAGAGAATCAGGTCGTATCCGCCGCCGTTGAGCTCCGCGGCGATCGCCTTCGCGACTGCCAGGCCATCGAACGGTGTCGTCTCGGTCTTCAGCTGCACGGCGCGATCCGCTCCCATGCTCATGGCCTTGCGCAGCGTTTCCTGGACGCTGTCCGGACCGACCGCGACGGCTACCGTTTCGCCCGGTCCTTGCTTCTCATTCATCTGCAGCGCGACTTCGACGGCATAGCTCGCGAAGTCGTCCATATCGAATTTCAACCCCGTCTCGTCGATCGCCGAGCGACCCGCGCCTATCTTGAAGCGCGATTCGGAGTCGGGCGTTCGCTTGATGCACACGGCAATTTTCATGGCGAGAAAAGATAGCGTCCTGCGAACGGCATTTCTGCTCTTGTCCGTCTTCGCGCTGCGACTCGATTCGCAGATCGTGGAGACGCCGATCGCGTTCGACAGCGCGGGGAAAGTTCTGAGCATCACGCCGGCGCTCGTCGACCGATTCCACCTCGGTGCGCCGGCCTGGCCCGTGACGGGAGCATTCGTCGAGGCTCGGCTGTACGGGGCGAGCAGCGGCGGCTCCACGCTGGTGGTGACGCGGCCCAGTGGCGCGCTCGAACGGTACGCGCTCAGCGACGAGGAGCGCGCCGCGCTCCGCACCGCCATCGATCAGGCGATGGCGACGTCAGGCGCCGTCGTGAGTGAAGTCTCTCCACAAGTCATCTCGCAGCCGGCGCGCGGGGCCTTCATCCGGAATCAGATGCTCCTGTCGGCTCTGGTCTATGGCCCCCTGCTGGCAACGCTGGCGAACGACGGGCGCACCGGCACGGCGATCTATCTCCTCACCGTCGCGGGCAGCTACTTCGCGCTCAGCGCGCTGCCGAAGACACTCGTCGTCACGCGCGCGCAGAATCACCTGGCGACCGACGGCGGGATACGGGGATACTTCCTCGCCAACGGCCTGCTGACGACATTTGGCGGCAGCGATCTCGACATCAAGGTCTACAACTCGATCGGCCTCCTCGGCTCGGTCGGCATGTCGGTGATCGGCTTCAATCGCGGGCGCGGCATGACGGACGCGGACGCCAATGCCACCACGAAGTTTTCGACGTTCGCGGGACTCGGCGTGCTCGGTCTCCTCGGCATGACCGGGCAGGTGGACAGCGGACACGATCGACTGGTCGCCGGCGCGATGACCGCGTCGGGGATCGCGGGATATCTCGCCGGTCCGCTGTATCCGCGCCGCGCGTCGTACACGGTCACGTCGGGAGACGTGAGCACGCTCCTGGTGGGCGCCGTGCTCGGCGTCGCCGCGGGCGTGTCGCCGTTCGTCGAATACTCCGGCAGCGAGAACGCACCCTACGCGGCGGCAACGGCCGGCGGCCTGCTCGGGATCATCATCGCCGACCGCGCGCTGGCCCGGCCATTCGACTACGGATCGTCCGACGTCACGCAGCTGTGGCTCGGCACGGTCGCGGGCGCGCTCGTCGGGGGTGCGGTGGCGGTGTCGACGCAGCCGTCCGCCTCCGGCGCCACGGCGCTCGTGACGGCGGGTGGTATCGCCGGCGCGATCGCGGGCCATCGCTTCGCCGACCCCCCGCGCGCGCGCGCCAGGCAATCGCGCGCGTCGGAGACCGGAGCGCATCTTGGAACGGGACGTATGCGATTCGACCCGACGGCGCTCGCGTTCGCCGCGGTGCGCGTGCCCGGCCAGCACGCCGTCCTCTCGCTGCGCTTCTAGACGGCTACTTGAAGGCGTTGAGACCGGTCAGCGCCTGGCCGAGGACGAGCGAGTGCACGTCGTGCGTCCCCTCGTAGGTGTAGACGCTCTCGAGGTTGGCCATGTGGCGCATCGCGGAATACTCCGCGAGGATGCCGACGGCGCCGAGCAGACGGCGGCACTCGCGCGCGATGTCGGTGGCCATGCTGACGTTGTTGCGCTTGGCCAGCGACACCTGCTGCGGCGTGTACGACCCCGCGTCCTTCATGCGACCGAGGTGCAGCGACACGAGCTGCGCTTTCACGATCTCGGTGAGCATGTCGGCCAGGCGCTCCTGCTGAATCTGGAAACCCGCGATCGGGCGATCGAACATCACGCGGTTCTTGCCATACGACAGCGCTTCCTCGAAGCACGCCATGGCGGCGCCGATCGCGCCCCAGGAGATGCCGTACCGCGCCTGCGTGAGGCACATGAGAGGACTCTTCAATCCGCCGGACGTCGGCAGCAGCGCGTCCGCGGGCAGATGCACGTCCTGGAATACCAGCTCACTCGTGTCGCTCGCCCGCAGCGACAGCTTGCCTTTCTGGTCACGCGACGTGAAGCCCTGCGTACCGCGCGGCACGACGAAGCCGCGAATGGACTTGTCGTCCGTGTCCCCGTGGGTTTTCGCCCAGACGACCGCGATGTGAGCCGTGGACCCGTTCGTGATCCACATCTTCGCGCCGTTCAGCACCCACGTGCCATCCTTCTGCTGGCGCGCCATGGTGATCATGCCCGACGGATTCGATCCGTAGTCGGGTTCCGTGAGCCCGAAACAGCCGATGATCTCTCCCGCAGCCATCTTCGGTAGATAGCGCTTCTTCTGTTCCTCGCTGCCGAACGCATAGATGGGGTACATGGCGAGCGCGCCCTGCACCGACGCGAACGAGCGCACGCCCGAGTCGCCGCGCTCCAGTTCCTGCATGATGAGCCCATATGCGACGTTGTTCAGTCCCGCGCACCCGTATTCCTCCGGCAGGTTCGCGCCGAACACTCCCAGCGATGCCATCTCGGGGACGAGCTCCGTCGGGAATTTCCCGTCGACGTAGTATTTGCCGATGATCGGCAGGACGCGCTCATCGACGAAGCGGCGCACGCTGTCGCGCACGGCACGCTCCTCCTCGGAGAGCAGCGATTCGATATTGAAGAAGTCGAGCATGCCGGAAAGCTAGCGGCGGCCGACTACGCGGCCACGGTACGCCTCGCGAGCGGGGAGATTCCGATCTCCCGCGCTTTCTTTCGGAAGGTGCGTCCATGGTCGATCGCCATGCCGCGCTCGTCCTGCCACTGGTGCACCATCTCGTGCAACAACGTGTGCAGGGCTTCATCCCAGCCGTGGGCGCGCAGGTGTCGTCGGCTGATGGCGATCTCCGCGGGCTCGCCGGCGCGCGTCGCCGCGGTGTAATGCCCGAGGCGTGCACGCATCCGCCGCGAGACGCGCACCTGGAGCGCGCGCAGGGCCCCGCCAAAGAACTGCTCGTTATACCGCGCGTGCCACTCGGTCAGCCGTTCGGCGAGGCGCTGGTCGTCGGGATGAGTGCCGTTGCGCGGTCGCACCGGCGCCTGTGTCTCGATCGGGTACTCGAGCAGCCGGCGGCGCGCGCGCAAGCGCTCACTCCGCGTGGTGCCCTCCACGAACCGGACGATGGCGAAGAGCACCTCATCCGGTGCGTCGAGATATCCCTCGTGCACACGCAGCTCGTTCGCTCCGAAGCTCACCATCACATTGCGGTTGTTGGTCAGCCGGCATCGCGTAATGCGGCGCAAGCCGAGCGCGCGCAGCCGCGTGAACAGATCCTCGGCCGTGCGCGGCGCGGAGCGCAGCACCAGCGTGAGCTGTGTAGGATGGGCGGGCGCGATGTCGCGCGGCCGCGCTACCGGTCGAAGCATCGATGCGGACCGGGGACGAAGCTGTGCGCTTCGGCGGACCAGATGAGGGTGTGCACGTCGATGTCGGTCGCGGAGATGCTGATGACGTTCACGGACGATGGCCGGCCGCCGCGCGCGCGATTCGAGATCGTGCCCGCCGTCGAGATGATCGTCCCCTTCTTCGTGTGCTCGATGTAATGAACGGCTTCCTGGTGGTCGTGGCCGCAGAGCACGAGATCCACTCCCAGCTCCGCGAACGCACCGAGGATGCGATTCGTGTGCCGCAGACCGTGGCGCTGCGACAGCTCGCCTTTCACGGGGTTGTGATGCATGACGATGATGCGCGCGTCGCCGTCGGGAGACCTGGCGAACTCCGCGGCCGCGCGGGCGATCTGTCCCTCACGCACGTGTCCCATCACGGACAGATCGCGCATGTTCCACGTGAGCGTCTCGCGGATGATGCCGTGGCAGGTGTTGATGCCGACGAAGGTCGCGCCCGGGATGCGCAGCGTCGGCTCGATGTCGTCCGCGATGTACGCGCGGTATTTGCGCAGCAGCTTGCGGTCGTCGCCCATCCCCATGGGCGAGAACCACCACTGCACGTCGTGGTTGCCGGGCACCATGATGACCTTGGCCACGCGCTCGGCATGTTTCACGAAGGCGCGGGCGCGCTGGAACTCCCCCGACCGCGCCCGCTGCGTGAAGTCGCCGGAGATCGCGACGACGTCGAAGCGCTTCTCCTGAATGAACGCCTCGATCGCCTCGTACTGCTCCGGGACGGCGGGATGGCCGAAGTGGAGATCGGAGCAGTGAAACAGCCCGATCGTGCTCACAGCCGCTCGATGATCGCGTCCGAGAATTCGTCGGTGGACGCGGTTCCGCCGAGGTCGCGCGTGACGTGCTGCCGCTCACGGATCACCGTCTCGAAAGCACGCCGGATCTTCAGGGCGCGCTCACCCTGTCCCAGATGCTCGAGCAACATGCAGCCGGCCAGCACGAGCGCGCCGGGATTCGCGATGCCCTTGCCGGCGATGTCCGGTGCAGTGCCATGGACGGCCTCGAAGATGGCGCCGTGAAGGCCGATGTTCGCGCCGGGCGCGAGACCAAGGCCGCCGACGAGCCCGGAGATCTCGTCCGAGAGAATGTCGCCGAAGAGGTTCGTGGTGACGATGACGTCGAACCGCTCGGGATTGAGCACGAGGTTCATGGCCATCGCGTCGACGATGCGCTCCTCGAACTCCACGCGACCGTTGTACTCCCGCGCAATCTGCCGCCCCACGTCCAGAAACAATCCCTGCGAGAATTTCAGGATGTTCGCCTTGTGGACCAGAGTCACCTTCTTGCGGCGGTGCTTCACGGCGTACTCGAACGCGTAGCGGCAGATGCGCTCGGCACCAGCACGCGTCACGATCGCGATCGACTCCGCCGCGGCGCGTGGGTCGTCCCCGATCTTGATGTAGTGCTCCACGCCGACGTACAGCCCTTCCGTATTCTCGCGGATCAGCACCAGATCGAGATTGTCGTACCGGCCGCCGGGTACGATCGAATACGCGGGACGCACATTCGCGTACAGGTCGAACGTCTTGCGCAGCGCGACGTTGATCGATCGATAGCCTTCGCCGACCGGCGTCTCGAGTGGACCTTTGAGCGCGACGCGGGTCCGTTTGATGGAGTCGAGCGTCGCGTCGGGAATCGGATCGCCGAACTTCGCGACCGCCGCCATGCCGGCGGACTGGACATCCCATTGGATGTCGGCGCCGGCCGCCTCGAGGATACGGACCGTGGCAGCCGTGATGGACGGCCCGATGCCGTCACCGGGAATGAGCGTGACCGGTGTGCTCATGGGGCGACGAAGAGGTCGGCGAGTCGATCGGCCACGCCGTCCAGCGCCAGCGCGGGCGTTTGCGCCGGTGCGCCGGTCAGCTCACCGACCCATCGCGCTTCCGCGAAGCGCGGGTCGAGGAGGACAAAGCGCGCGATGGCGCGACCGCCCTCGCCGCTGCGCTCGAACCGCAGGTCCACCGGCAGCAGGACATAGCGCACGTCCTCCTCGAGGGCGATCATCGTCCGGAGCTGCGACGACAGCGGCTCGCCGTATTTGTCGCCCGCCTTGAAGTTCGGAGCGCGCACCTGCTCCACCGACAGCTGATACGGATCGGTCGCATAGGTGCGGTTGCGCTCGAACGTGCGCACGAGCTGCGTCGGCAGGATCCATTTCGGCGCCAGACCTCGCGCATTGAGCGCGACGACGATGCTGCTGTCGAGCCGGCGCGCTGCCCCACGCGGGCCGGAAAGCTGGGGAAGCCAGCCGAGCGAATCCGTCCCACGCACGTGCGCGGTGGGAACGACCACGATGCGCTGTGTGGCGTACGATGCGAGTGGACGCGCATCTGCCGCGCCGCCGTTCGCGCCGTGGTGGCAGGCGATGGCGAGCAGCGCAACGGTCGCACATGCGATCGCGGTTCGCGTCACAGGCGAAAGGTAATACGACTCGACAGCCGGGAGGTGGCGGGCGTCGAGAGCTCAGAGTTGAGAGTTGCGAGTCGGCGCGTCACTATTGCCGCATGCGAAAGGGAATCTCCGTCGTCGTGTGGGTGCTGGTCGCGTTGCTCGGTGCAGGTGCCGTCGCCGGCATCGCGCTGTCGCGCGGAGAGACGGTCAGCGCCGCGTGGGTGATCACCGCCGCGGTGTGCACCTATCTCATCGCGTATCGCTTCTACAGCAAGATCATCGCGGTGAACATCTTCGCGTTGAACGCCAGCCGGCCAACGCCCGCCACGAGGCTCAACGACGGTCGCGACTTCGTCCCCACGAACCGGTGGATCGTGTTCGGGCATCACTTCGCGGCGATCGCAGGCCCCGGCCCGCTCGTCGGTCCGACGCTCGCGGCGCAATTCGGCTTCCTGCCCGGGATGCTGTGGATCCTCGTGGGCGTCGCGCTCGGCGGCGCGGTGCAGGACATGGTCATCCTCGCCGCGTCGACACGACGCAACGGCAAGTCCCTGGGGCAGATGGCGAAGGAAGAAATCGGACCGGTGGGCGGCTATACCGCGCTCGTCGCCGTGTTCGGCATCATGATCGTGCTCATCGCCGTACTGGGACTGGTCGTGGTGAACGCGCTCAAGTCGAGTCCGTGGGGCACGGTGACGATCGGCCTGACGATTCCGATCGCGATGATCATGGGCGCGTACCTGCGCTGGATCCGACCCGGCCGCGTGCTCGAGGCCAGCGCCATCGGCATCGTGCTGCTCATCGTGGCCTTGTACGCTGGCCGCTGGGTCGCAGAGAATCCGGCGCTCGCGCCGGCGTTCACGCTGAACGGGACCACGCTCGCGCTGATCGTCATGATCTACGGCTTCGCCGCCTCGGTGCTCCCTGTCTGGATGCTCCTGGCGCCGCGCGACTATCTGTCCGCCTTCGTGAAGCTCGGCGTCATCGTCGCACTCGCGATCGGAATCGTCGTCGTCCTGCCGCCGCTCCAGATGCCGCCGCTCACGCGCTTTATCGACGGCACCGGACCCGTATTCGCGGGCAAGCTCTTTCCATTTGCATTCATCACCATCGCCTGCGGTGCCGTGAGCGGCTTCCACGCCCTCATCTCCAGCGGCACCACACCGAAGCTGATCGAGAACGAGACCGACGTGCGCTTCATTGGCTACGGCGGGATGCTCATGGAGTCGCTGGTCGCGATCATGGCGTTGATCGCGGCGTGTGTGCTCACGCCGGGCATCTACTTCGCCATCAACGCGCCGCCGGGATTGCTCGGCACCACTCTGGATTCCGCCGCGCGGGCGATTCAGGGCTGGGGCTTCAGCGTCTCACCGGCGGAGCTGAGCGCGATCGCGAATCAGATCGGGGAGACGTCGGTGCTGTCCCGCACGGGCGGCGCACCCAGCCTCGCCATCGGCATGGCGCACATCTTCTCGAACGTGTTCGGCGGAGGCGCGATGGCGCTGTGGTATCACTTCGCGATCATGTTCGAGGCGCTGTTCATTCTCACCACGCTCGATGCCGGCACGCGCGTCGGCCGCTTCATGCTGCAGGACCTCGGCAAGCACGTCTGGCAGCCGTTCGGGCGCGTCTCCTGGTATCCCGCCGTGCTCATCTCGAGCGCCGTCGTGGTCGCGATGTGGGGACACTTCCTCTACCAGGGCGTGCTCGATCCACTGGGCGGCGTGAACTCGCTCTGGCCCCTCTTCGGCATCTCGAATCAGCTGCTCGCCGCCGTGGCGCTGTGTGTCGGCACGACGGTCATCATCAAGATGGGCAAGCAACGCTACACGTTCGTGACGCTGCTGCCGCTCATCCTCCTCGTCGCCGTCACGATGAGTGCGGGCTGGGCCAAGATGTTCTCGCCGGACCCCAAGCTCGGATTCCTGGCGCACGCGCATCTGCTTGCGGATGCGATCGCGACCGGCGCACTGCCCGCGGGGGTGAAGACCGCCGCCGCAGCGCGCCAGATGATGTTCAACGACTACCTCGATGCGGCCGTCGCCGGATTCTTCATGGTCTCGGTCGTCGTCATCCTCGTCGACAGCGTGCGCGAATGGGTGCAGGTGCTGAGCGGGCGGAAACCCGCGGTGAGCTCCGAAGTCCCCTTCGATCAATCGTTCGCGACGGCAGGCGACTAGTCGCGATCGCGCGATCTAGTTGCCGTCCTTGTTGATCGTCGGATCGCCGGCGAGCGACTTGCGCGCCCGTTCGGCGCTGGCCATCCACATCTGCACCAGCTCTCCGCGCAGCGGCGGCGCCGCGTCGCGACCCGCGCCGCGTCCGCGTTCGCGCCGGCGCACGCGCGATTCCGGAATCCCGCCGAGGAAGAACGCCAGGTAGGTGAGGAGGATGACGAAGGCCCACCGCACGGCGACCGTTTCAGCTGGGTCCGACCCGCCGGACGACAGCCACGCGGCAATCCAAGCGCCGATGCCTGCGAGCCCGGCGACGGCTCCTGCGAGCAGAAGCGCAAAGCGACCGCGGCGCACCGCAAGCAGTCGTTGCCGGACCGGGCCGGCGACCAGCACAAAGTCCCCAGTCCCGTTGATCAGACTTCCGGAGTCGCGTCGCGTGTCCGCGAAGACGTCGGCGATGACCCACACGGGATAACCGGAGCCTACTGCCCACCGCCACCGTTGCAGGGCGAGCAGGGCGTAGAACACGAACACCGTCGCCGCGGAGAATGCGACGGCCAGCCCCGCGCCGAGAACAAAGGAGCGAAGCACGGAGGATTCGGCGCCGACGTGTCTGAGTATCGCAAATTCGGGCCACACGCCGAGCGCGGCAAAGAACACCGCGACCGCGGCTGACGTCGCCGTCGCCGCGCCGATGAGACGCGCGCCGACGCCGCGTACTCCCGACATTCCCGGCGGCGGCCACTCGACGACGTTCCGTTCGGCGGGATTGAGGAAATGCACGATGTCTTCGGCGGTCGGTCGCCGCGACGGAGATTTCTCGAGACACCGCGCGATCAACGTCGTGAACTCCTCGCTCACGTCCGATCGCAGCTCATCGATGCGCGGAGGCGTCTCGTTCATGTGAGCCGCCATCACGCGCACCGGCGAGCCCTCGAACGGCGGCCGGCCGACGAGCAGCTCGAATGCGAGCACACCGAGGCTGTAGACGTCGCTCTTACCGGTGACCTCTTCGCCGCTGCCCTGCTCGGGGCTCATGTACGTCGGCGTTCCGAGGTACATGCCCTCGTCCGTGAGGCGACGCCCGAGACTGTGACGACGCGAGCTGTACGCGGCCGAGATGCCGAAATCGAGAACGAGCGCGCGGCCCGTCTCGCCGTCGAGCACGATGTTGCTGGGCTTGATGTCCCGATGGTAGACCTTGCGGCGATGCGCGGCCGCGAGACCCGCGGCGACGTCCGCCATCAGCCGACGCACACGGAGCTCTGTGAGCATACGCCCTCGCAGTGCGCCCATGCCCAGTGTGGGCCCGTCCACGTATTGCATCACGAAATACGGGATGGACCGCCCGGGCACTTCGCCGACGTGGTACACGTTGACGATGTTCGGGTGCGACACCGCGGCGATGGCCTCCGCCTCGCGCGTGAAGCGTTTACGCGCGACGTGATCGTCCGCGAGCGTCGGCGCGAGCAGCTTGACCGCCACTTCGCGCTTCAGCACCGAGTCGCGACCCACGAATACGAGGGCCATCCCGCCCTCGCCCACCATCCCGAGCACGCGAATGTTCGGCGCGAGTGCTTTCACGAGATCGTTGTACAGATCCTGCAGCTCGGCAGGCGGTCGCTGGAAGCGGACAAATTCGCCGGAGCGGAATTCGCCAGAGGGGACGCTGCGCTTCACCACCGGCGCCGGTGCATCGCACACGGCGCACGTGGTCGCGCGAATGCTGATCGGTGCCTGGCAAACAGTGCAGTGCGGGAAGTTGCTCACGCTGCCGCTCCGTTCCGCTTGCGAACTGGGCGTCGAAGTTTCCGTCAGTTCCTCGGGAGATCGTGCCAGAGGTGCCGGCCTATGTGACGTGAATCACAACATATGGCGCGCGCATCCACGCGCCAGAGTCCGGGTCGTTTCCGGTGGGACGACGCATACCGTATAGTGAAGGCGTGCCGCAACGCGTGCGTCTTCTGGAGCGGGCTGCTGCCGTCATGCGCCGCATCATCGGCGCGCCGGACTACGATCGATATCTGGCACACATGACGGAGCGACATCCCCGGGACACGCCCCTCACACGGCCCGAGTTCGAGCGACGCTGTCAGGAAGACCGCTATAACCGTCCCGGCACTCGCTGCTGCTGAACTGCACCCACAGGAACGGCGGCGAGCCCGAGCGAGGCGAGCAACGCGAGCGACGCACCCATGGTAAATGCCGCGCCAGGCGCGACACGCTCCCAGACGAGGCCGAAGATCACCGACGCCGGGAGCGCGGCGACGCCAACGGCCAGATAGTACCAGCCAAACGCTGATCCGCGTCGCGAAGCCGGTACCATGTCCGATACGAAGGCGCGTTCGGTTCCTTCGGTGAGTCCGAAGAACAATCCGTACACGAGAAAGATCGCCCATGCGTGCCATTGCGTGCGCGCCACGGCGAACGCCACGTACACGGCGGCATACAAGAGCCAACCACTGACAAGCGTGGTCTTTCGACCGACGCGGTCCGAGAGCGCACCACCGGGTGTGTTGGACGCGGACTTCACGACGTGCAGCGCCGCCCACAGGATCGGCAGGAAAGCGACCGGGACACCGAGCTGCTGCGCGCGCAAGAGGAGAAAGGCGTCCGTCGAGTTGCCGAGCGTGAAAATGAAGATGACGACGAGCAGCGCCCAGAAGCGCGACGGCATGCGCGACGCGAGGTCGGCTGTCTCCCGGGCGGCGGCGCCGTCCACTCGAGCCACCTCTCTCACACCGGCGACGACCACGACGATCGCGAGTGCACCCGGCACAACAGCGAGCCAGAAGACGGTTCGGATTGGCGCATGCGCCCAGTTCAGGAGCGCGAACGCGATCAGCGGCCCGAAGACGGCGCCGGCATTGTCCGCGGCCCGATGAAATCCGAAAGCGCGTCCCCGAATCGACGGATCCACCGAATCGGCGATGAGTGCATCGCGCGGAGAGTTGCGGATGCCTTTGCCGATGCGATCGCTCACGCGGATCAGCAGCACCTGCATGCCGCTCTGCGCGATCGCCACGAGCGGTCGCATGGCGGCGGCCAGCGTGTATCCCGCGATCACCAACGGTTTGCGGCGCCGGACGCGGTCGGACCACCACCCGCTCGCGAGCTTGACGAACGCGGCGGTCGTTTCCGCCGCGCCTTCGATGGCACCCAGCATGCCGGGCGTCGCGCCGAGCACGGAGGTGAGGAACACCGGCAGGAGCGGATAGATCATCTCGCTCGACACATCGGTGAAGAAGCTCACGATGCCGAGCGCGAGTACGTTGCGGCCCAACGAGGCGCGCCGTGTGTTCACGTCGGGAATGTACCACTTGCAAACGTCGCGGCGGACGTGAGAATGAAGGTATGCCGCCGCACGCCGCCGACCTGACCGCGGAGACGTACCGCGATCTCGCTCGGGCGCGTCGCGTGGTCGGACAACTGGAGGACGAGACGCTGCGCACGCAGGTCGAAGTCGCGCAGATCGCCGCGCCCACGGGCGACGAGCACCGGCGCGCGGATTGGGTGGCGGAGCGCTTTCGCGCCCTCGGCCTCCGCACCGACCGGGACGACGCGGGCAACGTCGTCGCACACACGCCGGGCGCCTACGCCGGAGCGCCCGTCGTCGTCTGCGCGCATCTCGACACCGTGTTTCCGGCGGACGTGGATCTCGTGGTGCGGCGCGATGGCTCGCGGTACGTCGGCCCGGGCATCTGCGACAACGGACGCGGGATCGCCGTGATGCTGACGCTCGCCCGGGTGCTGCCCGAATGCGGCGGCGCGCTCGCGCGGGCGGTGGAGTTCGTCGCGACGACCGGCGAGGAGGGAGCGGGCGATCTGCGCGGCGCGCGCCACTACCTGGGTCGCGCCGATCGTGCGCCGTTCGCCGTGATCGCGATCGACGGCGCCGGCGACGAACGCATCGTGAACACGGGCCTGGGATGTCGTCGCTTTCGTGTCACCTATCGCGGGCCGGGTGGGCACAGCTGGTCGGCTTATGGAACCGCGAATCCGGTCCACGCCGCAGCACGCGCCGTGGCCGCGATCACTGCGCTCCGCGTGCGCGGCGCCGCGCGATCCACGCTGACCGTCAGCCGGATCGGTGGCGGTGTGTCCGTGAATACGATCCCGGAACAGGCCTGGTTCGAGGTGGACGCGCGCAGCACGGACGGGGTGGCGCTCGGTCGCATGGAGGCCGAGATCCGGGCAATCTCCGGGGCGGCGATTGTCGAAGAAAACAGTTTGCGCCACAGCGGCAGCGGGGGCCTCACGGGTGAGGTCGAGCGTATCGGCGATCGCCCGTCTGGCGGGACCAGTGCCGATTCCCCGCTCGTCCATGCTGCGCTGATCGCGACGCGGCTCGTGGGCCGCGTCCCCGAGCTGGCGACGGCGTCGACCGACGCCAATGCCGCCATGGCGCTCGGCGTGCCCGCGATCGCCATCGGCGGTGGGGGCCGCGGCGGCGACGCGCACTCGACGCGCGAGTGGTTCGATGCGACAGGCGGCACCGCCGGGATGGAACGCGCATTGACGATCGTCGCGACCATGGCGAGGATCGCGGCGGACTAGCGCATCCGGATCTCCGAGTGATCGCCGATGGTGGCGTCGCCGCGGAACCCTTCCATCACGACTTCATCGCCGACGAGCGAGTCGTGCAGCTCCGTCTTCGCGAGTCGCGATTTCGTCCCCACGATGGAATCCCGGATCTTCGAATCCTCGATCACGGTGCCGGCGCCGATCGACACGTTCGGACCGACGGTCGAGCGATGGATCGTCACGCCGTCCTCGATGTAGACGGGCTCCACGATCTTCGCGTCCGCCGACAGGTTGGCGGGCTTCCGCGCCATCTTCCGCTTCTCGAGCATGACGCGGTTGGTTTCGATGAGCGTATCGAGCTTCCCGGCGTCGTACCACCCCTCCACGTCCACCACCCTCAGCTTTGCGCCCTTCTCCACCATGTACTGGAACGCGTCGGTGAGGTAGAACTCGCCCTTGTTCGCGGGCTGCTTCATCACGTGGTCGATTCCCTCGAACATGAGCTTCCAGTTCGCGATGTACTGCAGTCCGATGTTCGCCCGCCTGGAGATGGGCTCGGTCGGCTTCTCGACGATCCGGGTCATGTGGCTGTTCTTGTCGGTGACGACGACGCCGAAGCGCTGGTAATCCTCGACCTCTTTCACCCAGATGATGCCGTCGTCCTTCGACGATTTGATGATGCTGAAGTCCGCGTCGAAGATCGTGTCGACGAAGATGATCATCACGGGTTGGTCCACGTGCGGCTTCGCGAGCGCGACGGCGTCCGCGGTGCCGCGCTGCTGTTTCTGCTCGATGAACACGGACTTCCACGGATACTTCTTCCGCGCGTAGTCCTCGACCTTCTCCTTGAGATGGCCGGTGATGTAGATGACTTCCTCGACGCCGCCCAGCTGCTTCAAATCGTCCATGACGTAGTCGATTACCGGCTTGCCGGCGATGCGCAGCATCGGCTTGGGCGTAAGATGTGTATGCGGACGCAGACGCGTCCCCTTTCCTGCGAGCGGAATGATCACCTTCATGGTGTGCTGGTTCCCTCTCGACCGTAGCGGTCCTTGAGACGCACGACGTCGTCGAGATGCGGAGTGGACGCCTCGAGCACGTCGCAATCGGTTATCGCCTGCATGTAGTGCACGGTGCCGGGCGCGATGCGGAAGGACTCGCCAGTTTTGAGCCGCATGTCCTGCAGGTCGTCGCGGTCCGGCAGTTTCACCCAGTAGCTCATTTCGCCGGCGAGCAGGTGGACGGTCTCGTCCTTTCGCTGGTGATATTGGATCGAGAGCGCTTCGCCGGCGTTGATGTGCAGGATCTTCCCGACGTACGCGTCGGTGTGCGCCCAGATGAGCTCGTATCCCCAGGGCTTGGGAACACGGGTCACCGGCACTCGGGCGGTCAGCGGATTGCCTTTGGGGTAGTCGGACATTGGCGGCGAAATATCGCTGGATCGGCGTGGAACGACGACGGGCGCCTCGCGACCACGCCTGGATACGGCGGATTGGCCATCGAATCAGAACGGTATCGGCACAGGGCATAAGTCCTGCTCTGCCCGCCGTGTAGATGATTCTCGCACCGCGATATCTGCCGCGCCTGGCCGCGACGGTCGGGCTGTTCACCAAGTACGGCCTGGCCGACGTCGCCGATCGTACGGGGCTGCGCGCGCTCGTCGAAAACGACGAGGCGGCGGACGGGAACGGTGCGTCACCGGAGAAGGCGGTGAAATTCCGCCAGCGCCTGGTCGAGCTCGGCCCCGCCTACATCAAGCTCGGTCAGGTGCTGTCGACTCGCCCGGACCTCGTGCCGGATTCATACGTCCGCGAGCTCGAGAAGCTGCAGGACGACGTGCCGGGCATCAGCTACGAGGAGGTCGAAGCGACCGTCGAGCACGAGCTCCAGGCGCGGATGAGCAAGCTGTTCGAGTCGTTCGAGCGGGAGCCACTCGGCACCGCGAGCCTTGGACAGGTGCACGCCGCCGTTCTCCGCGGTGGACGCGACGTCGTCGTGAAGGTGCAGCGACCGAACATCCGCGAGGTGCTCGCCGACGATCTCGACTTCTTCCGTGAGCTCGCGACGTTTCTGACGCGACACACCGAGATGGGCGCGCGCGTGGACATGCTCGGCGTCATCCAGCAGCTCGAGCGCGCGCTGCTGGATGAGCTGGATTACCGGATCGAGGCGCGGAATGCGGCCACCTTCCGCCGGGCGCTCGCGGAGTTTCCGCGGCTGCTCGTGCCCAAGGTGATCGAGGGCTACACCACGGAAAGAGTCCTCACCACCGAGCGCGTCCGCGGGCTCAAGATCGACGAGGTGAATCCTCTGGTCCGCATCGAGCACGATTTCGGCGCCGTCGCGGAGGAGCTCACGCGCGCGTACCTCAAGACGATCATCATCGACGGGCACTTTCACGCCGATCCGCATCCCGGAAACGTCTTCGTGATTCTGGCGGAGACCGAGAATCCGATGACGCCGGCGGAGCTCAAGGCACGCGATCGTCGAGCGGTCAGCCGGCCGGCGCTCACGCCGATTCAGCGGATCGAACAGCAGGCGCAGAACACCGCCCCGCCAGCGCCCGACGTCGACGTGAAGCTCGCGATGATCGACTTCGGCATGACGGCGCGGCTGTCGACCAAGATGCGCGAGCAGATCGTGCACCTGCTGATGGCGCTCTCGGACAATCGCGGCGACGACGCCGCGGAAACGCTGATCGAGCTCGGCGATCCCCTGCCCGATTTCGATCGCGTCGCGTACACCCGCGAGATCGCCGGCCTGATCGCGCGCAATTACGACCTCTCGATCGGCGAAGTGCAGGCGGGCAAGGTGCTGTACGAGGTGATCAACATCTCGTACCAGCAGGGGCTCCGGCTACCCGCGGAATTGACGCTGCTCGCCAAAGCCCTCTTCAATCTCGACGGCGTCACGCGCGCGCTCGATCCGTTGTTCAGTCCGATCGACGCCATTCGCGATTACGCGAATCAGCTCGCCGCCGAGCGGGCACGGAAGGATTTCTCCCCGCGGCGTCTCTTCCAGATCGCGACGGAGAGTACGGACTTCGTCGCGGCGCTGCCGCATCGTCTCGAGGTGATCACCCAGAAGCTGGCCGCCGGTGAGTTCGAGACCAAGATGGAAGTGCCGCAGCTGCTCGTGCTGCTGAAAGGCCTGCAGAAGGTTGCGAACCGGATCTTCACGGGCCTCGTGCTCGCGGGCATCGTGATCGCGAGCGGGCTGCTGATGCCGTACCGTCGTTCGCTCGCGACCACGGGGTTCATCATCGCCGCCGTCCTCGGCCTGGCGATGGTGGTGAACATCATTCTCGCCGATCGACGCAGCCGCTCGCCCGGCGAGTAGCTACCACAGATCGTTGAACGTCAGCGCCCATCGCGGCGCGACGCGCCCCGCGCCTGCGTGACCCCGGTCGATGGCCAATGCCGGCTCGGAGACATAGAGCGGCGAGTCCAGTCGAATGAACAGCGGGCGATCGAACAACCGGCCGCTGACACTCACGCCGACACCCGCATCACTCAACGTTCGGGAATTGCCACTCTCCCCGACCGAGGCCGCGTCGCCAAACGCGTGCAGCCGGAATGCGAGCGCGGCGTCCCGACCGCGCGCGCGCGTCCACGTGCCGAGTTGCCTGGACAGCTCGATGTTGGTGCCGACCAGTCGTGACGCGGGCAGATCCCAGCGATAGCCGCGCAATGCGCCGCCGCCCAATGGCAACCAATCGACGTTGGGTTGCTTGAGTATGGCGCCCGCCGGGCGCCACCAATGGTTGTCGAACGTCGTGACCGGATCCTGGGCGCTGAGGTACAGCGCGCGCTGCAAGGGCGCGTTCTCTTCGTCCGCCGCATAGCCGCGGATGTCCAGTCGCCAGCCACGCCGCAGCGGCTGCCGCCCGCCGAGCGCGAATTCCCCCTTGCCGTAATAGTCGTGATCGGCCTTACCGAGCACCACGCTCGGCGTGACGAAGAAGTACGCACCATTCGGCGGCCCGAAGTGCCACCGGGCGCGCGCCGCGATGTCGCCGATGTTTCTGCTGCTCCACAGCTCCGGGAGCAGTCTTCCGGTGTCCCCGAAAAACCCCGGCGAGATGTTCGCCTGGGCGTACGTGAGGGCCAGCGACATGTCGCTCGATCCGCGCAGCGTCGACAGCGCGCGCTCCAGGCCGATGTCGTACTTGAGAATGTCGTCGAGCGATGCCGCGCCGAGCGACGCGACGAACCGTGAATGCGTGACGAAATTGCCCCGCGCCCAGTATTGCAATCGATCCATGACCGGCAGGGCAACGCCGGCCTTCGTCACGTACGCGAGTCCGGCCTGCACCTCCTGCTGATCCAGGTAGCTGGCGCGGACGCGGGCGCCGAGCGTCACACCGCCCCCGTTCGAGTACCACGCCATGGGCCGGACGAGCGCCACCGCGTGTTCTCGATCCGCTTGCGCGAGAAAGGGCCAGTCCACATTCCATCGCTCGTGCCCCAGACCCAGCGCATTCTCATGGGCGTCGTTCAGGCGATTCCAGTCCCACGAGGTGTGCATCGGATCGAGCCGCACCTCGAGGGGCGCATCCGCCGTGCGAATGCGAACGATCTGCGTCCGAAACAGCGGATCGATCCTGCCGAGCGTCCACCCGCGTGCCGTGCGCACACCGACGGCGATCGGATGGAGGTACTCCCCCCATCTGCGAACCCGGACGTCGACGACGTACGCGGACGAGTCGCGCCCGATCTGGACGTCGCCGAGGGAATAATCCACGACGCCGGTGTGATGGATCCACTGGTCGAAAAACCAGCCGAGGTCGCGTCCGCTCGCTCGCTCGGCTGACGCGCGCATCGCGCGTTCGTCCACGTGCTTGAGCTTCCAGCGCGCGTAGTAGTCGTGCAGGAACGCGACGAAGGCGGAATCACCGATCGCGTCGCGCAGCTGGCCGTACATCACCTCGGCGCGATCGTAGATCATGTCGTTGTAGACGCGGAAGTCACGGAAGTCCTGCGCGCGCGTCCCGATCGCCTGCGCTTCGCCCTGCAGATCCGTGATCGACTCCGAGACGCCGAGGGCATCCTGCGGCGTGAACGTGGGCCGGATCGCCAGTCCGCGATAGCCAGACACACGCGCCGGCTCCTGTGGCTGCTGCTGTGAGAATTCCTGCTGCGTGCTGCCTTCGGCCCAGCTGGTCTGGTACGATGTCAGGCCCTCGTCCATCCAGCCGCTGCGCCATTCGTTGTTGCCGAGGATGCCATAGGTGAAGACGTGTCCACCTTCGTGCAGAATGAGACCCTGTGACGCCGAGCCGTTCATCTGCATCATGGGAAACTCGGTGCCGCCGCCGTCCAGGCGGTGCAACACGGTCATTTGCGGATACGCGTATGTGCCGTACACGTGCTCGAGCCAGCCGAGCGCGTTGATGGTGCGCTGCACGGCCCGCAGCCCGCCCCAGGTGCTGTCGTCACCCGGCTGATACAGCACGTTGACGGATACGGTGTCCCACGCGGGCGATTCACCGGTTCGCGTCGGGCGCACGTAGACACCGCCCTCGTAGCGATAGTTCGGCGATGTGGACCACGCGAAGTGGTGCACATCGCGGGCAACGAAGCGCACCGCCCGGTAGCCTGAGGGAATCATCACGGTGGCGCCGCCCGCCACATTTCCGTACGCCTGCGACGCCGTGCGTACCGCGCCCGCCGCGGCGACACGCGACCAGCCGGGATCACCCGACACCGGCACCCCGGTGGCGCCGATCACCTGGTCGTCCGCGACGACGAGCGTCACGTCATACGTGCCGTATTCCCCGTAGAATTCGCCGGCGGGCTGCAGGGCGTTGTATTCCCAGCCGGCGCGATCATACACAGCGACCTTGGGATACCACTGCGCCAGGTCCCAGTGTCGACCGCGTCGTCCCTGGCGTCGCGGCACCGTGGATGGACGCGCATCCCATGCGAAGTCGACGACGACGGAATCGCCAGGCGCCAGCACGCGCGGCAGCGCAAAATGCGCGACGGTGCTATCCGGTGCGCCCGGGTAGTCGACGCCCACCGCTGCGCCGTCGACGCGCACGGGAGCCGTAAACCGCTCGTACCCGTAGTCCGGTTCACGGAGATGCTGAAAGCGATCCCGTCCCTCGCGCTCGTCGATCTCACTCCACTTCGAGCCGGGCCTGAACGCGTTGAGGTACTGATGCACGTACATCTCGCGCAGCGTGTCGGGCGAGTTGTTCACGTACCGCAGCGTTGCCCGTGCACTCACGCGGTCGTGCGGCTCGTCCAGCGTGGCGGCGATCGTGTACCTGATGCGCTGCTGCCAGTACCCTGCGGTATCGCCCGAGGGAGGCGTGGAGTTTCCGCTGGGAAGCGCGGGGTGCTGCTGCAGCAGCGCGAGAAATGCCGCGTGAATGAGCATGACTCAAAGATGACGTGGGCGTTTGCCGACTGACACCGTCACCGCTAAGCTGCCCTCATGCCCGCCTCCGATCCTGTCGTGAGCGCCACCACCGCAGTCCGCGACAGCATCGGTGCGTTGCTCGTCCGCGAGCTGCGCGCCGTGCAGCGCGAGATCGACGCCTACCCGGACGAGGCCAGCGTCTGGCGCGCCCTGCCCGGCGTCCCGAACACGGGAGGGACGCTCGCGCTCCATCTCGCCGGGAACATCCAGCATTTCGTCGGAGCGATCCTGGCGCGCGACGGATACGTGCGCGACCGCGACGCCGAGTTTGCGCGGCGCGACGTACCACGCTCGGCATTGCGCGCGGATCTCGACCGCGCGATCGCGTCCGTCCAGCGCACCATCGGCGCGCTGCGCGACGACCAGCTGCTCGCGCCGTACCCCGAGCCTATCGCCAAGCGGACCGTCACGACGCCCGTCTTCCTGCTGCACCTGCTGGCGCACCTGGCCTATCACCTTGGCCAGATCGACGTGCATCGACGGGCGGTGAGCGGCGACGAGCGCGGCATCGACGCCGTCTCGGTGCGAGAGTTGCCAGAAGTGCGCTGACGCCGACGCGGCGCCCACCACCAATGGCCGACCAGACTTCCAGACCCTTCGAATCGCGCTCCGATTCGCGCGCCAAACCCGACGACGTCGATGCTCTCGAACTAAGCAGCGACGCGGTGCGGGACCGAGTGGTGCAACTCGCATTCGGCGGCGACCGCGCGCGCTACGACGAATTCATTCGCGTCATTCGCGAAGCCGTTCCTCCCGACGTCGCCGTCGTGCTCCGCGGCAGCGCGGTGACCGGTACGCGCTGGGAGGACGGTGCGCCGTTCGACGCCGATGGACCGGGCACCAGCGATCTCGATCTCACCCTCATCGGTGGCGGCATGGTGCAGCACTTCGACGTCTTTTACATCCCGGGACTGCACACCGCGCCGCTCAGCGACGAGCACCCCGACGCGTCGGCCACCTTCATTCCGCTGCGCGGGGCGCTGTGCCGCATCGCGGGCCGGCCGGTGAACATCCAGGCCACTGCCGACGTCGTGCAGTTTCTGCGCGATCGGGTCATGAGTCAGCCGTACTTCGTGATGATCCCGAAGCAGACGGACGCGAACGACGCCGGCTGAGATGTTTCGCTTCCTCACCTACAACATCCGGTACGGAGGCCGCGGACGCGCGCAACCGCTGGCGCGGATGGTTCGCGACGCCAACGTCGACGTCGTCCTGCTCCAGGAGGCCACCGATCCGCGCGTGATCGAGGAGCTGTCCCGCCTCACGGAGATGCCGCACTGGGGGTCGCGTCCCGAGCACTCGATGGGCTTTCTCAGCCGCCGCCCCGTCACGCACTACACGTGGCATCAACCCGGCGGCGCACGGCACCCGTTTCTCGAGCTCGTCGTCGACGGCATCGACTGCCGCATCTTCGGCCTGCACCTCGTCGCCTGGTTCTCCAAGTGGACCGAACGCAAACGCAAGCGCGAGCTGCGTGCGCTCCTCGACGGCATTCGTGAGCACCAGCATGGCTTTCACATCATCGCCGGTGATTTCAACGCACTCGCGCCCGGTGAGCTGCTCGAGGTCCGCAAGATGCCGCGCTGGATCCGCGCGATGATCTGGCTGAGCGGGCGCGAGATGTCGCGCGAGACGATTCAGCTCATGCTCGACGAGGGCTATGTCGACGCGTGGCGCCGACTGCATCCGAACGATCCCGGCTACACGTTCCCCACCTGGGATCCGCACGTGCGCCTGGACTACGTCTTCACTCCGGCGCGCGATGCCGAGCGCGTGGTCGTCTGCGAAATCGTCCGCACTCCCGAGTCGCTGGTGCGCGAGGCGTCCGACCACCATCCATTGCTCGTCGAAGTGCGCTGAGGGCAGTGTTGCGCCGACCGGCCCTTACGTAGGATTAGGGGCTTATCTCGGAGCTAAGAGATGACGAACGGCACGCCCGGTTCGGGCTGGAATGACATCGGAAAGCTGATATTGCGCCTCGCCGTGGGCGGACTGATGATCTTCCACGGAATCGCGAAGCTGAAGGGTGGCATCGGATGGATGGCGGGTCCCCTTGGCGCGCATCATCTGCCGTTCTTCATCGGCTATGGCGTGTACGTGGCCGAAGTCGTCGGCCCGATCCTGCTGATCCTCGGCGTGCTCACGCGTCCCGCGGCCGCCGTCATCGCCTTCGACATGTTCATGGCGATCGTGCTCGTCGTGCAAGGGCGCCTGTTCGCAATCAACGAACGGAGCGGAGGGCTCGGTGGTGAGCTCGAGCTGTTCTATCTCCTCGCCTCCGTGGCGATCGTCTTTCTCGGCAGTGGGCGCTTCGCCGTTTCGCGCGGCACCGGCCGATTCGACTGAGCCTTCACAATGCTGACGCTAGATTAGCGGCGTGATGCGCGTTCTCCTGCTCCTTCCGCTGTGGCTCGCCCTCGCGACGGGCGACTCGCAGATGTTGCACACCTGCCCCATGCATCACGCGGGAGTGGGAGCGCAGGCCGCGGCGCACATGCACGCGGGACACACGCCCGCATCGCCGTCGCACGATTCCCACCACGCAGCGTGTTCGTGCGTCGGACCGTGTTGCTGTACGGGCGGATGGACGCCCGCGCCGACCATCGTCACGGTCGCGACGACACTGCTCGTCACCGACGCGGGTGCGTCTCTCGCTGCCGTCGAGCGTCGGCACACCGATGTCGCTCGTCTTCTCCCCTTCGCCAACGGACCGCCGCAGCTCGCCTGACGAGCTCAGGCGGCGCGATCGCGCCGCCATCGACGGGCGCGCATCGCGCCGTCTGGTCCTCGGCTGCCGCCGCTGCGGCGCCGCACATCAGGGAGACGACATGTACGCGTTTCATGCGGGCGCTTCGCGCGCTCGCCAACTGACATTCCTCACGAGCGTCTTGCTCGGCGCCGCACCGCTGTCGTTGCGGGCGCAGCGCGACTCGACGCGGTCGGGTCGCGATACCACGACGCTGACCGCCGTCACGGTGATCGGTACGCAGAGCGACCTGTCCCAGGAGCACGAGCGGATGCTGCGCAGCCCCGGTGCCGTCTCCGTCGTGACCGTCGGCGAGCTGCGCGCGACCAGGCAGACGAACCTGCACGATGTGTTGCGCTTTACGCCGGGCGTTTTCATCCAGCCTCGCTTCGGCGCAGCGGACGAAAGCCAGATCTCGATTCGTGGCTCAGGGCTGCGGAACAACTTCCACGCGCGCGGCGTGAATCTGCTGGTGAACGGCATGCCGTACCGCAACGCCGATGGTTTCACGGACTTCGAGTCCATCGAGCTGCTCACCGCCGAAGCCATCGACGTCTACAAGGGCGCCAACGCACTCCGATACGGCGGATCCACCCTCGGCGGGGCGATCAACATCCAGACGAAGACGGGTTACACCGCCACGCCGTTCACCGGCGTATTCGAGGGAGGGAGCAACGCGTTCGCGAAGGTGCAGCTCGCGTCCGGCGGCATGCGCGGCAGATTCGACTGGTACGCGAGCGGCGCGCACACGCAGACGGATGGATATCGCGTGTGGTCGGACCAGCGACGCGACCGACTCAACCTGCACGCGGGATATCGGCTGGGACGCGAGGCGGACGTTCGTCTCTTCTACTTCGGCGCGCACGTCCGCGAGCACCTGCCAGGGTCGGTCAACCTCGCCACACTCGACAGCGCTCCGACCACCGCGGACCCGACCAACGTCTCGAACAGGTGGGGTCGCGAATACGACCTGCATCATGTCGGCGTGCAGTATCGCGCGCAGCTGTCGAATTCACAGCGGCTCGAGTTCAGCCCGTACCTCCAGTATCGCGACATCGACCATCCGATCTTCGAGGTGATCGCGCAGGTGAGCCAGGACTGGGGCGCAGAAGCGCGGTATGAGAACACCGCCGCCGTCGGCTCACGCGACAATCGGCTCACCATCGGTCTCCAGCCAGCCCTCGGCAACGTGCAGAACAAGCAATTCCAGAACGTCGCTGGCAGACACGGCAACCTCACACGCGACGAGCGGGATCGCGCATCCACGCTCGCGCTGTACGCGGAGGACGAGCTGTCGCTGACGTCTCGGCTGTCCGCGACGGCCGGCGTACGCGTGGAGAACGATCGTCGCCGGGCAACCGACCGGTTTCTGTCGAATGGCGATCAGTCGGACTCGCGGTCGTACGACGGCGTGTCGCCGCGCTTCGGCCTGCTCGCGACGATCAGCGATCGCACGCGGCTGTTCGCGAACGCCAGCCACACGATGGAACCACCGCTCCTGCTCGAGCTCACGAGCTTTGGTAATCCCGGCGGATTCATTCCACTGCGGTCGCAGGACGCGTGGCAGTACGAAATCGGAGCGCGAAGCCACCAGCTCGGCGTGTCGTGGGACGTGTCGCTGTACGACATCGAGCTGCGCAACGAGCTGCTGAACGAGAACGTACAGCCGTTCACCGGCGCTCCCTTCACCGTTCCCACGTATCGGAACGTGCCTCGCACGCGGCACGCCGGCATCGAGGCGGGAGCGTCCGTGCAGCGCTGGGTGCGACTGCTCTCGCGCGGGGACGTGCGCGACATGGTCGGTGCGCGGGTGTCCTACACGTACAGCCGCTTCACCTTCCTGAACGACTCCGCATTTGGCGACAACGACTTGCCCGGCGCGCCGAGACATTACGTGGTTGGAGAGCTGACCTACGAGCACCCATCGGGATTTCGCCTGACGCCTTCGCTCGAGGCGGTCCCACGCGCGTACGCGGTGAACAGCGCGAACACGGCGACGAACTCGGCGTGGATGTCTCTGGGCGTACGCGCCGACTGGAACCTGTATCGGCTGGGGAGCACGGTGTTCGTGGCTGCGCAGAACCTCACCAACGCACGCTACTCCGCGTCCGTGCAAGTGGATAACGCAGCTGGACACTTCTACGAACCCGCGGATCCGCGGTCTTTTTACCTCGGCATGAGGATCGAGCGATGAGACGAATCACCGGAGTATTGTTCGCCGCTGCCGTCGCAGTCATCGCATCGGCTCACGCGACCGTCGCGCCCACGACATCGCGGCCGGGCGCGTACGAGCGGTACCTGCTCCGTGTCCCCAACGAGTCCGACAATGCGACCGTCAAGGTGGAGATCACCTTCCCTGACGACATGCGCGTGATCTCCTTCGCGGACGTGCCCGGATGGACGCTACAGGCGCGCATGGATTCCACGGGCCGCGCGGTGAGCGCGACCTGGACGGGCTCCTTGCCGCCGGAGCGTTTCGTGGAGTTTCCGTTCATCGGCGTGAACCCGAAACAGCGTTCGCGCGTGAGCTGGCCCGTGATGCAGACGTATGCGAATGGACAGGTCGTGCGCTGGACGGGCCCGGAAGGCAGCGACTCGCCAGCGTCCGTCACGACCATCGGCGCGTCGCGTTCCTGGACGGGGTGGTTGCCGACGGCGCTCAGTGTTGTTGCGTTGATGCTTGCGATCGCGGTCGTCAGCCGCTCGCGAACGCGGCGCGTGGTGGCGTGACGTCAGGCCTTGCGTCTGGCGCCGAACGTCCACGTGAGCGCCACGCCCAGCTGGGTGGGGCTGTCTCCGGTGATGACGCGATGACCGGAGACGTGCGCGCCGAGTCCGCCCGGAAAACGTAGCGAGGCTCCGGCGCCGATCACGACGCGTGTCAGCGCGCCGATGGTGGAATCGGCGCTTTGCAGGCGCCCGTACGCAATACCGGGTGAGACGAACAGCGTGAGCCGCGAGTCGTTGGACTGCGGGAGGGAGACTGCGACGGGAAGCGCCGCCTGGATAGCAGCTGCCTTGAAGTCGCTGACCTTCGCCTTGCCGTAGCCGCCGATCAGCTCGAGTCCCACGTCGGTATCCGCGTCGCTCTGTCGTTCGCCTTCCTTATGGTAGAGGCGCGCATCGAGATCCACACTGGCCATGATGGATCCCTCGCATCCCTCGCACGAGCGCTGGCCGATGGTGCCGCCGAGCTGAGCGAACCGGCCAAGGTTCGCCCATGCCGACGCCGCGATGTTGGAGTAGTTGGCGCTCCCGAAGCTGTACCTCCCGTAGCGAACCGCGACGGTGCCATACGGGCGCGAGCCTTCTTCGACGGCCGGCACGACCTGTGGGAGCGCGGCTGCGGGCGTGAGCAGGATCGCCCGCAACCCGTTCACCTGGTACTCGGGCGTCGACGTCAGCTGTGCATGGCCGACGCCGGAAGAGCACGCGAGGGCGATGGCGACGACGAACGGGACAAGGCGAGGCCTCATGAGGCTCCAGTGTGGGATCGCGCGGACGACGGCATCTGTGCGCCGCGCCAAGTTGGCGATGCGCTGCGGCTTGGGCAACTCGGGCAACTCGGCCCGCCTTGCGGAGCGGTGAAACCGTCCGTACGGTATATCCGTAACGGATATATCCGCTACGGAGCATCATGCCCGCCAATCCCGAACGCCTGCTCCCGCTCACGCCCGTCGTGCTCCACATCCTGCTTGCGCTCGCGCCGGAGCGACAGGGAAAGCACGGGTATGCCGTGGCGCGCGAAGTGGAAGAGCTCACGAGCGGCCAGATCCGGATGGGACCGGGCACGCTGTACGGCTCGATTCAGCGTATGCTCGACGCCGCGCTGATCGAGGAGAGCCCCCGAGCGCGCCGTGTGCGCGTATCCGCCGAGGACGACGAGCGCCGCCGCTACTACCGCATCACCGCCTTCGGCCGACGCGTTCTCGAGCTTGAACTGAGCCGGCTGGCCGACGTCGTCGCCATCGCGCGGCGCATGCATTTGCTGCCGGAGCCCGCATGACGTCGCCACGCGATGCCGGCGAACGCGTGTTCGCGCTGTTGATGCGACTATATCCGCGCACCTTCCGCGAGCGCTTCGGCGACGAGATGCTCGACTTCTTCCGCGCGCGGCGCGACGAGCAGCGGCGGCGCGGCGCGCGCGGCGTGTCGCGATTCTGGACCCATCTCGTGGCCGACATGCTGTTGAATGCGCCCCGGCAACACGTGCGTGCGCTGCGCGTCACCAGCGCGCGCGACCTGCCGTGGGCATCGATCGATTATCCCGAGGAGACCCGTCCGATGGAAGCACTCCGGCAAGACCTGCGTTACGCGCTGCGTATGCTCGCGCGGCATCCCGCTTTCACTGCCGTCGCGGTCATCACGCTGGCGCTCGGCATCGGCGCGAACACCGCCATCTACAGCGTGGTCGACGCCGTGCTTCTGCGTCCGCTGCCGTGGCCCGGCAGCGACCGCATGGTTCTCGTGTTCGGCACCCGCGGTGGCAATGCGAGCAATCAGGGCGGCGTTCCCTACCTCGACTATGTCGACTGGCGCGATCAGAACCACTCGTTCGAAGAGATGGGGATCATGCGCGGCCAAAGCATCAACCTCACCGGCACGGGGACGCCCGACCGCCTGATCGGATCATTCGTCACCGCCGGCACCTTCCGGCTGCTCGGAGCCGCCGCGGAACGCGGACGCCTGTTCACCGACGCCGAAACCGAAGTGGCAACGAGGGAAGCGGTCGTCGTCATCAACGGGAACTTGTGGCGGAGTCGCTTCGGCTCGCGTCCGGATATCGTCGGATCGACGCTCAACCTGAATGGCCAACCGTTCCTCGTCATCGGCGTCATGCGGCAGGATTTTCAGGAGCCGCTCGGCTCGTCCGACGTGTGGCTTCCCGTCGGCTACTACCCGAACAAAGGTGAGCTCACCTCGCGCGGCAGGCCCGCGGTGCTTCCATTCGGCCGGCTCAAGCCCGGCGTGACGGTCGCGTCGGCCCAGCGCGAGCTGGATGCCATCACCGCACGGCTCGCGGCACAGTATCCCGAGACGAACGCGGGAACGGGCGCCAGCGTCCAGCCGATCAAATCCCAGCTGGTGGGCGACGCCCGAACGCCGCTCCTCATCGTGCTGGCCGCCGTCGGCACGGTGCTCCTCATTGCCTGCGCCAACGTCGCCAACCTCCAGCTCGCACGCGCCACCGCGCGACGTCGCGAGCTTTCGGTGCGTGCCGCTCTGGGCGCGGCGCGAAAACGCCTGCTGCGTCAGCTCCTCACGGAAGCGGGGCTGCTGTCCATCGCGGGCGGAATCGCTGGCGTGGCGCTCGCGTACGTCGGCGTGCGATGGCTCGCAACCGTCGCGCCGAATCTGCTCACGGTGTTCGGTTCCATCTCGCTCAATCGTACGGTGCTGGCGTTCGCCGCCCTCGTGACGATCGCGACGGGCGTGTTGTTCGGCATCATGCCCGCGTGGAAAGCGAGTCGCATCGAGCTGCAGGAGTCGCTCACCGTGCGAGTGTCCTCGCAGAGCGGCACGCGCCTCGGCGCACGGAGCGCGCTCGTCGCGGCGCAGATCGCGCTGTGCGTCGTCCTCCTCGTCACGGCAGGGCTGCTCACGCGGAGTCTCGTCGCGCTCGCGAATGTCCGGCCGGGATTCGATCCGTCCGGGATACTCACACTGCAGTTCCGACTGCCGGTGGTGAAGTACGACACGGAGGCGAAGATCGCCGACATGTTCGGGCGCGCGCTCGCCGAGGTCCGCGGTGTCCCTGGTGTCGAGCACGCGGCGCTGGTGCGCGCGACCCCACTGAACGGGAACGGCGAGACGTTGCCCTACGAGGTGGACGGACGACCGGTGGCAGACCGCGCCCAATTACCGGTCGCGCAGACGAACCTGATCAGCGATGACTATTTCGAGACAATGCACATCCCGCGCGCAGCGGGGCGCGACTTCGACGCCAACGATCGGGCGGGAGCCGCGCTGGTCGCCATCGTCAATCGAACGCTGGCGTCGAAGCTCGCGCCGAATGCGTCCGCGATCGGCACACGCATCCGGGTCGCTGGTGGCGATTCGGTTCGCTGGGCCACGGTCGTGGGCGTCGTCGGAGATACGCGGCACTTCCAGGTGAACGAGCAGCAGCTCGACCAGATCTACCTGCCGTCGGCGCAACGGCCGTTGATCTTCACTGAGATGGTCGTGCGCACGAAGGGCGATCCGATGGCGGTGGCGAACGCCGTGCGCTCGGCCATCTGGCGGGCGGACCCTGAGCAGCCGGTCTGGAGCGTGCGTCCGCTCACGCAGTCCATCGAGCGGCAGCTCGGGCCGCGGCAGTTCATCATGCGTCTGCTCGGATCGTTCGCGATCCT
>DATFHG010000112.1:0-5296 GCA_035248725.1 Gemmatimonadaceae bacterium
GGTGGCATCCATGCCGTTGAAGTCCTCGTCGGCGTCGGAGGCGGCGGTCATCCCGATGTCGTCGCCATCCTCGTCGAGGAGAGCGCCGTCGTCCTCGATCTCGTCGAACTCCTCGTCGCCGACGACGTTGTACTGATTGCCGAGGGGCTTTGCCTCGGCGGCCCGACGGAAGCGCGACTTGATGCCGCTCAGCCCGCCCATCCGCTGGGCCACGTACATGCCAACGGCAAATCCGGCCATCGCGCCAAGGACAACCGTGGCGATGGTGGTGCCGGTCGATGAATCGTCGTCGCGATAACGAAAGGACATGCTCACACCCTGTGGCGGAGGTATCAGAGCCAACGATAGCTTACCTCTTGGGCGCCCGCGAACTCAGCAAAAACGATACCCGTTGTGCCGCAACTGACACTCACACTGCCAGATGGATCTACTCGCGTCGTGGACGCGGGAACGCTGCCGCTCGACGTCGTGCGTGGCATCGGCGAACGCCTTGCGCGCGATGCGATTGCGGTTGAGGTGAACGGTCAGGTGCAGGACCTGATGACGCCTCTGCGCGCGTCAGGCTCGTTCAAGGTGCTCACGCAGAAGGACCCGCGCGCGCTCGACGTGCTGCGGCATTCGGCGGCGCACGTGCTCGCGACCGCCGTGCGGCGGTTGCGCCCCGACGCCAAAATCGGCTTCGGACCGTCGATCGAGGACGGGTTCTACTACGACTTCGAAGTCGAGAAGCCGTTCACACCGGAAGATCTCGCGCGCTTCGAGCAGGAGATGGCGAAGGTGGCGCAGGAGAAGCTGCCGTTCGTGCGCGCGGAAGTGTCACGCGGCGACGCGAAGAAGGTGTTTGCCGACGACCCACTCAAGCTCGAGCGGCTCTCCGAGCTGCGCGACGACGAAGTGATCTCGACCTACACCGACGGACCGTTCGTGGATCTGTGCCGCGGCCCGCACGTCCCGGACACCTCGTATCTCAAGCACTTCAAGCTGATGACCACCGCCGGCGCGTATTGGCGCGGCGACGAGCGGCGTCAGATGCTGCAGCGCATCTACGGCACCGCGTGGTTCAAGAAGGAAGATCTCGACGCGTATCTGCACCGGCTCGAGGAAGCCAAGCGCCGCGATCATCGCGTCGTCGGCAAGGCGCTCGACCTGTTCATGATGCACCCCTTCTCGCCCGGCGCCGTGTTCTGGACCGAGAAGGGAACCATCATCTACAACGAGCTCACCGCGTTCGTGCGTGAGCGGCAGCAGGAGCAGTTCAAGGAGATCAAGACTCCGATCCTCTACAACAAGGGGCTCTGGGAAATCTCCGGGCACTGGGGCCAGTACCGCGAGAACATGTTCCTCGTGCTCGACAAGGAGACGAAGGAGCACGACGTCTCGCTCAAGCCGATGAACTGCCCGTCGCACTTCCTGCTGTACCAGTCGCACAAGCACTCGTACCGCGAGCTGCCGCTGCGCTACGTCACCTTCGACGTGCTGCACCGCAACGAGGTGACCGGCGCGCTGTCGGGCCTCACGCGCGTGCGTCAGTTCCAGCAGGATGACTGCCACGTCTTCCTCGCCGAGGACCAGATCGAGAGCGAGGTCGCGTTCCTCACCCGGTTCATCCTCGACTACTACGCGACCTTCGGGCTGAAGTCGACGGTCAAGTTTGCGACGCGCCCACAGGAGCGCATCGGCTCGGATGACCTGTGGGACCGCGCCGAATCCGCGCTGCGTAAAGCGCTGGAAGGCACCGGCCACCCGTACGAGGAGAAGCCGGGCGACGGCGCCTTCTACGGACCCAAGGTGGACTTCGACGTCACCGACTCCATCGGGCGCGCGTGGCAGCTGGGCACGATCCAGCTGGACTACAACAATCCCGAGCGCTTCCAGCTGAGATACGTCGGCGAGGACAACGCCGAGCATCAGCCCGTGGTCATCCATCGCGCGGTGAGCGGATCGTTCGAGCGCTTCATCGCGATCCTGATCGAGCACTTCGCCGGCGCGTTCCCGCTGTGGCTTTCGCCGGAGCAGGTCCGCGTGCTGCCCATCTCCGACGACGTGGTGGGCGCGGCGCAGGCGCTCACGGACAAGCTCAAGGCCGCCGGCATCCGCGCGTCGCTCGACGCCCGCTCCGATACGCTGAACTACCGCATCAGGGACGGCGAAGTCATGCGTGTCCCGTACATGGCGGTGGTGGGCAAACGCGAAGCGGAGTCCGGGATGGTGGCGTTGCGCGTGCGTGGAGCGGGGAAGAAGCAGGACATCATTCCGGTCGACGAGTTCGTGGCGCGCGTGGTGCGCGAAAAAGCGGAGCGCGCGCTCGTTCCGTGATGTAGACTGGGAGATGCGGTTGCGGTGGACGGCTGGACTCGCGCTGGCGTCGTGGCTGGTGCTCGGATGTACGGATCCGGCGCCGCCCACGACCGGGAATCTCGTGGTGAACGTCGCCGGACTGCCGGCAGGCGCACCGGCCTCGGTCCGCCTGACCCGTCCCGACGGCGTCTCGTTGCCCGTCATCGGCACCACCACCTTCGAACAGCTGGAGCCGGGCGACTACACCCTGCGGGCGACGCTCGTGACCTTCGCCGACGCCTACTACTCGTCGGCGTCGGAGCCGCAGGTCTACCACGTCGTCGCGGGCAGGACCGAAACCGCCACGGTGACATACACGCTGGCGAGCGGAAGCCTCGATGTCGGCGTCCTTGGCCTGGACGGCGTGGCCACTCCACGACTGCATCTCGACGGACCGTCCGGACGGCGCGACATCGGGCGTGGCGTGGTGCGACTGATTCCGCCCGGCACGTATACGCTCGTCGCGGATACCACCACGCTCGCGTCGGGGGATCTCGTGGCGGCGCCCTCGCAGACCGTGCAGGTCCCGGCGTCGCTGACGCCGGTGCCCGTCACCGTCTCGTTCGGCCTCGCGAGCGGCAGCCTGCAGCTCAACGTGTTCGGGCTGCCCGACGTCACGTCTGCGCTTCCGCAGATCACCATCACGGGACCGGGCGGGTACCATCAACTCTGGACCGGATCCACGTATCGTGGATTGCGCGCGGGCGCGTACACGGTCGACGCGGCCCGGTGGATGAACTGTCCCGACATCTACGACGCGGAGACGCCGCAGCAAACGGTGCAGGTCTCCGTCGGCAGCACGGCGAGCGCGGACGTCGTGTACTCCGTATCGCCATCCGGGGGAGCGACGCTCGACCTCAAGATCGATGCGATGTACCTCGTGCAGCCCGTCCAGACGCTCGACGACGACGTACCGCTCGTCGCGGGCCACCGCGCCATGCTGCGCGTGTTCGGCTCGGCGAATCAGTGCAACGCCGCGGCGCCGAGCGTTCGCGTGACGCTATCGACGGGTGACGTCTACACCCTGGACCGCGCGGTGACCGGCGTCCCGCTGAGCGTCGACCAACGCCAGTTCGCGCAATCGTGGAACGTCATCATCCCCGCCGCCAAGGTGCAGCCCGGACTGACGGCGGTCGCGGAGATCGATCCCGGCAACACCGTGCCGGAGTCCGACGAGGGGAACAATCGCTTTCCCGCGTCGGGGGCACTCACGCCGGTCGTGAATTCCATGCCGGTGATGAACGTGCGCTTCGTCCCGGTCACGCTCGCCGGGAGCACGGGTGCCGTCAGCAGCGGCAACGTCGACAGCTTCCTGTCGCTCGCGCGCACCATCCACCCCGTGAGCGACTACACCGCGGAAGTACGCGCGACGCCATACACCACGCAGCACGCCGCGCTCACCTCCGACGACATCCAGGGCTGGGGTGCGGTGCTGTCCGAGATCGAAGCGCTGCGCGTCGCCGAAGGATCGCCGCGCTACTACAGCGGCATCGTGCACGTCGGGTACACCGCGGGCGTTGCCGGCATCGCGTACATCGCGGGACGATCCAGCCTGGTGTGGGACTATCTGCCGACCGGCGCCGAATTGTTCGCGCACGAGCTGGGACACAACTACGGCCGCCTGCATGCGCCGTGCGGCAACCCAGCGGGCCCCGATCCCAGCTATCCGTATGCGGGCGGCAGCATCGGGAAGGTGGGCTACGATCTCACGACCGACGAGGTGAAGGACCCCGCGGTCTCCACCGACATCATGGGGTACTGCGCCCACAAATGGATCAGCGACTACACGTACACCGGCATGATGAATTACCTGCTGAGCCATCCCAGCTCGCTGCAGGCGACGGTCGCCGGCGCGGATGAGCCGGCGCTGCTGGTGTGGGGACGCATCGTGGACGGGGTGCCGGTACTGGAGCCGGCGTTCGAGATCACGACGCGCGCCGCGCTGCCGAATGCGCCGGGCCCGAACCGGCTGCGTCTCCTGGGCGACGACGGGAGTGAGATCGTCGCGTTCTCCTTCGCGGCGCAGGAGATCGCCGACCTGCCCGGCCAACAGCGTGCCTTCGCCTTCGCCATTCCCGTCTCGCAGCTGCGCGGTCGCACCGTCGCATCGCTGCGCGTGGACGCGGATCGCGGGTCGGTGACCAGCGTGCGCGGCGCGGACGTCACGAGTGACGCGAGCGCGGTGGTCACGCGCGTGGACAGCCGCGCCGTGCGCGTGCGGTGGGACGCGGCACGTTTTCCGGGACTGCTCGTGCGCGATGCTTCCACTGGTGAGATTCTCACGTTCGCGCGTGGAGGAAGTGCACTCGTCATGACGCACTCCGACGCGCTGGAGCTGATCTATTCAAATCGCGTCCGCTCGCGGTCCGCACAGATGCGGCTGAAATGAGAGTACGACCGCGGTAGAGCTCCACCGCTCCGACCGCTCCACCGCTCCGTTACCTTTCGACCATGACTGATTCTGCCCGCCAACCGGTGATCGTATCGGCGACGCGCACGCCGATCGGCAAGTTCCTTGGCAGTCTCGCTGCGCTACAGGCACCCGAGCTTGGCGCCGTCGCGATCCGCTCCGCACTGCAGCGATCCGGCGTCGCCATGGACGACGTGGAAGAAGTGATTTTCGGCAACGTCGTGCAGGGCGGAGTCGGACAGGCGCCTGCGCGTCAGGCGGCGTTGAAGGCCGGTATCCCCGCGACCGTCTCCGCGCTCACCGTCAACAAGGTGTGCGGCTCGGGACTCAAGGCGGTCATGCTCGCGGCGCAGGCCATCAAGGCGGGCGACCGCCAGGTGGTGATCGCGGGCGGACAGGAGTCCATGTCCAACGCGCCGTACTACGTATACGGAATGCGCAACGGCGTGAAGCTCGGCGACCAGAAGCTGGTGGACGGCATGATCAAGGACGGGCTCTGGTGCGCGTTCTGTGACGTGCACATGGGCGGCCACGCAGAGTACACGGCCA
>DATFHG010000113.1:0-3505 GCA_035248725.1 Gemmatimonadaceae bacterium
CATCGGCTCGAAGCAAGCTTCGAACGGACGCCCGTTCGTTGGGCGGCGGATGGGATCAGCCTGGCCGCGCTGCTGTTCATCATCGGTGTTGCGCTGTGGACGCGGCGGCGGCGACAACCTATCGTCGCTTGAGCCTCTCCAGCCCCGCCCGCACAGGCGCGAACTTCGAATCAATCGCGAGGGCTCGCTCATACGCCGCGCGCGCTTCCGCGATGCGGTCGAGATTCTCATAGGCCGTGCCGAGGGTGTATTGCGCGAGCCGGGAGTCGGGATAGGCGCGCGCGTTCAGCTCTACCACGCGCAGCGCTTGTTCGCGGCTCGTGGCGAAGAGAATGCCGGCGAGCTTGAAGAGCGCGTAATCCGCGCGCGCCCATTTGTGGCGTGGATCGGCGCGCCAGCTCGCGAGCACCTGATCGGGATTGCCGTTCGTCAGCGCGCGCTGCACCAGCTCCGCGACGTCGGGCTCGGGGCGATACGTGAGCGCCGTTTGCAAAGCGGGATCGCGTCCGCTGCGCGCGTCGGCGGAGGACAGCTCCGCGGCGAGCTGCGGAGCGAGCCAGGTGCGCAGGTCCTCCGACTCGCTGTCCTGCCAGAAACGCCACGACAGATGAACGGGCAGCCGGCTGTTCGGCAGCTCGATCGTCACGGTGTCGCCGAACTGATTCGGCGAGCCGCCGGTCGGCTCTCCGACGAAGATCGCCGCGGTATGCGTCTCCAGCTGCGTGACGAGATTCTGCGCCGCCGAAAACGTCCCGCGGCCGATCAGCACGAATAGATGTCCCGGCCGTCCGATCGTGTCCGCGCGGCGGATGAGACCGTGCAGGATCGGCAGGTTCAGCGTGTTGTCGCCGCCGCCGTTCTCGCGCATGTCGAGCACGAACTTCTCCGCCCTCTTCTCGTCGGCGAGCGCGAACACGCGTGCGAAGAACGCGGCGATCGATTCTTCCGGATCGTTCTGCACCGCGTTGTAGCGCACGATCATCGCCTTCGACGCTTCGTCGTATTCGTACGTGTAGTTCTTCTCCGGGATCGCGGGCCGCAGGTCGATCCACTGCACGCCGCGCAGCGACGCCATCGGCGTGAGCGACACGGTGTTGCGCGTTCCATCGCCGAGGACGACTTCGAGCTCGACCGGATCCGCCGGTTTTCCCGGAGCGATGCGCAGCGCGCGCAGCACCTCGGTCAGCATCAGCGCGTACGGCGTCTGCGCCTTCTTCGTCATCGGATTGTCGGCCGGCGTGATCTCCACCGCGCGCGCCAACGCTTCGGCGATCGGTGTGCCGCCGATCGAGAGCACGCGTGCGCCGACGAGCACCGCGTGCTCCTGGCTCACGGAGCGGAGGAAGACGCCGTCCGTGTACTCGTACATCTGGATCGGCAGCCGGTGAAACGCCGCGGCGGGACCGCGGAGGTTCACCAGCGTATGTCCGTTGCGCGGGCCCGCGGCGGCGACGATCCGCGCCAGCTCGACCATGACCTCGTGATCGGCCATGCGGGGAAGCCGCGATTCGAGAGTGGTCAACATGTTGTCGAAGGACGCTCGCGGAAGACTGCGAAAGAAATCGAGGTGCAGCAGCGGCACCTGCGTCCGGAAATAGGCGAGGTCCTCTTTCCACTTACGGACGGCTTCCGCGCCGCGGGGCGCGCGCTCCTGCCCGGTGCAGGCCAGGCAGGCGAAGAGCAGAGCGAGATTGCGGACGACTCTCATGAGGCCGCCGACGGCAATGCGCATGCCGCGCGGAAGTCGTTGAAACTGCTGCGCGTCCGCCTGTCCGCGAGCGCTTGCGCGGACGAACGTCCGCGGACGGATGTCCGACACCGAATGTTCACTGCGTAAAAATTAGCAGATGTGCTAATTTTTACGCCCATGAAGAAACCGCAGACACTCAGCCGCCGGGAGCGCCAGATCATGGACGTGCTCTTCAGCCGCGGGCGGGCCACGGCCACGGAGATCCTCGAGGCCATCGACGATCCGCCCGGCAACTCCGCCATGCGCACGCTGCTCCGCGTGCTCGAAGAGAAAGGCCACGTGCGCCACGAAGAAGTGGGACGCGTGTATTACTACGAGCCGACCGTGGCGCTGGAGACCGCGCGCCGCTCGGCACTCGACCATCTCATCGACACGTTTTTCCAGGGATCGCTGGAGAGCGTCGTGTCGACGATGATCAAACTCAATCGCAAGAAGCTCGATGCCGAACAGGCCGAGCGCATTGCCGGAATGATTCGCGACGCCGCGAAGAAGGGACGCTGACCATGTTCGAAGCCGTCACGCTCGATGTCGTTCTCTGGACCACGCTCAAAGGCAGCGTCATCGCCGCCCTCGCATTCGCCGCGACGCAGCTGTTGCGCCGCCGCCCCGCCGCGGTACGCCACGCCATCTGGATGGTGGCGGTCGTCGCGCAGCTCTTGCTGCCGGTCAGCGGATCGCTGCTGCCGCGGCGCGCGCTCGCCGTCAGCGTGCCGCTGCAAATCACCGCGCCACTCGCTATCCCAACCAAGGCAATTGCCGAAACGCCCGCAGTACCACTGCCACAAGAGACCGCGTCGCGCACGTGGCGTCTGCCGGACCTGCGCCTCCTGCTCGCGATCGGTACCGCCCTCTTCCTGCTGCGCATCGCCTTCGGCACGCTGCGCGTACATCTCATCGCCCGACGGTCGGAGCGCGTCCTCGATGGCGAGTGGCTTTCGCTGGTGCAGCACCATTGTCAGTCCCTCGGCATCACCCGTCCGGTGACGCTGCTGCGCAGCGAGCGCATTCAGCTGCCGGTGACCTGGGGCTTCATCTATCCCACAATCCTGCTCCCCGCCGCGGCGCGCTCGTGGACCGCGGAACTGCGACGTCACGTGCTCCTGCACGAGCTCGCGCACGTCCGCCGCGCCGACGCGTTGACGCAGCTCGCGGGTCAGCTCGCGCTGGCGATGTTCTGGTTCAACCCGATGACCTGGCTGGCCGTGGCGCGCATGCGCGGCGAGGCCGAGAACGCGTGCGACGACTACGTGCTGCGCGACGGCGAGCGGCCGTCGGTCTATGCGACGACACTGGTCGAATTGGTCCGCGCGCACACCGGGCCGTCGCTGCCGGCCTTCGCCTCGCTCGGCATCGGCCGGCGCTCCGAGCTCGAGACCCGTGTCGACGCGATCACGCGGCCGGGACGCGATGCCTCGTCGCGCCGCGCGCTGCTCGCCTTCGCCGTGATCGCCTCGGTGCTGCTGATGGTGCCGCTCTCCGCGATGCAGCGCGCCGCCGCCGCGATGAACGACGACGAATCGCCGAAGAAGCGTACCGTCGTCGTCAGCGGCAAGGGACGAGCCGCGGGCATCGAGTGCGCGTCGCTCGTGCACACCGGCTTCAACTTCGTCGAGACCAGCGGAACGCTGACGAACGATGGCGTGACCGTGCACTACTTTTTCCTCCGCCCGACTTCCGACCGCTGCCTCGAGTCGTCGATCTCCATGAATGCGCGATTCACCGAAGACGATCGCGACTTCGTGGCCGAGCCGGGAC
>DATFHG010000114.1:0-8825 GCA_035248725.1 Gemmatimonadaceae bacterium
CGGGCCGGCGCTCGACCGACAAACCGCACGACCCCGGGCAGCGGCCGGAGACCTGGCTGTATCGCGGCGCATGGCAGGAATGGCCGATTCACGAAGCCACGTGGCTCGTGCCGCTCTCCCAGGAAGAGCTGCGTCTCAAGATCCAGGCGATCTTCAAGCATCAGTCGCAGAAGGACAGCGCGCCCTTCCCCGGCGGCTACGACGAGCGCGAGTTCTGGCAGCGCGTGGACGCGCGCAACAAGGGCACGGCCGCCGAGCTGGATCGCCTCGGCCTCGCGGAGTATTACGCGATGGAGGCGTACGTGGTGGTATGAGAGCGCTTACCGCGCTCGACATCACCGTCATCATTCTGTATCTCGCGGGCACGACGCTGCTCGGCATCTGGGTTGGCCGGCGCCAGCGCGACGCGAAGGATTATTTCGTCGCCGGCCGCACGATCCCGTGGTGGGCGGTGATGTTCTCCGTCGTCGCCAGCGAGACCAGCGCACTGACGTTCATCAGCATTCCCGGTCTCGCGTATACCACGGACCTGGGGTTCCTCCAGATCGCCGTCGGCTATCTGCTCGGCCGCATTGCCATCGCGTACACGCTGTTGCCGAAGTACTACGAAGGTGGGCTGGTCACCGCGTACGCACTGTTGGAGAAGCGATTCGGCTTGGGCGCCCGACGCTTTACCTCCATCGTGTTCATGGTCACGCGCGCGCTCGCGGACTCCGTGCGCGTGTTCGCGACGGCGATCCCGATCGCGCTGATCCTTCAGGGCGTGGTCCCGCGACAGTACGTGATGCCCATGGCGGTGCTGATTCTCGGCACGCTGACCATCATCTACACGTATCGCGGCGGCATGCGTGCCGTCGTGTGGACGGAGATCTTGCAGGCGAGCATCTACCTGCTCGGTGGCATATCGGCCGCGATCCTCGTGGGTCACCTGGTCGGCGGTGGCTGGAGCGAGATCTTCAATTCGGCGTCGCAGGCCGGCAAGCTGCGCACGATCGTGTTCTACAGTCGCTTTGATCAGCCCAACACGTTCTTTGCGGGAATCATCGGCGGCGCATTTCTGTCCATGGCGTCGCACGGCGCCGACCAGCTGATCGTCCAGCGCCTGCTCTCCGCGCGGAGCCTGAAGGACGCACGCATGGCGATCATCGGCAGCGGCATCGCCGTGATCATCCAGTTCACGCTCTTCCTGCTCGTCGGCGTGGGACTGTGGACGCTGTACGCCGGCAAGGCGTTCGACACGCCCGACGCCATCTTCCCGACCTTCATCATCGAGCAGATGCCCCACGGACTCATCGGGCTCCTGCTCGCCGCGATTCTCGCCGCGACCATGAGCACCCACTCGGGCGCGATCAACTCGCTCGCTGCCGCGTCCACGCACGACATCTATCTCCCGCTCACCGGCCGATCGGCAGAGGACCCGCGCACGTTGAAGGTCGGCAAGCTGTTCGCGCTGGCGTGGGGTGTCGTCCTGACCGGCGGTGCCCTGCTCTTTCCACAGAATCAGCAGACGCCGGTGGTCGTCGTCGCACTTTCCATCGCTTCCTTCACGTATGGCGGATTGCTCGGGGGCTTCTTCCTCGGCCTCTTCTGGCCGCGCGCGCAACAGCGTGACGCGATCGTCGGCATGTCCATCGGCATCGCCGTGATGGGGCTCGTGGTGTTCGCCAAGCAGCTGACGCCGGTGTTCGGCTTCCTTCGGCCCCTCTGGTCGTGCGGAGCGAATGGCACGACGGGCTGCATCGCCTATCCCTGGTACGTGCTGATCGGTACGACAATCACGCTCGCCGCGGGCATGATCTCCTCGTACATCGGTGGCCACCCGCGCCGCGATGTCGGCACGGGGGCGCCCGCGCCTCTCACTTAGCTTTCACGCCATGGATTCCATCGTCATCGGAGTGGACGGCGGCGGTACCAAGACGCGGGCGATTCTGGCCGACGAACGCGGCGAGCAGATCGCGGAGGCCGTTGGCGGCGGCAGCGCCGTGAAGCCGCACGAAATCGAGCGTAGCGCCGGCATCATCGCGGGGGTCGTGCGAGACGTCCTCGAGACGGGCGAGCGCGGCGATGTCCGCCCGCGTGTGCTGTGCGTGGGCGTTGCTGGGGTGGGGCGCGAGCCCGAGCGCGAGGCGCTGCTCGAGTCCCTGCTGTCGCAACAGCTCGCCGACGAGATCACGGTCCTGCCCGATTACGCTGTGGCCCTGGAGGACGCGTTCGCTGACGGAGCCGGCATTCTCCTGATCGCGGGCACCGGCTCGATGGCATCCGGACGTGCTCCGGCCGGCGCGACGGCACGCTGTGGTGGCTGGGGACCGGTATTCGGCGACGAAGGAAGTGGATCGTGGATCGGGCGCCGAGCGCTGTCAGTCGTTGCGGCCGCCGCAGACGGCCGCGAGCCCGAGACCGCGCTCACGGGTGCCGTGCTCACCGCCGCTGAAGTCTCGGAACCATCCGACTTGATCCGCTGGGCTGCGGCAGCGACCCCCGGCCAGCTCGCGACGCTGGCGCCCGTGGTGATGAGCGTCGCGGATGCCGGCGATCTGCGCGCGAATTCCATCGTGAGCATGGCGGTGGAAGAGCTGGCGCTTCACATCCGAGCGTTAGCGCGTCAGCTCTTCGCGGACGAGCGTGCGTCCGTGCCCGTGGCGTTCACCGGTGGTCTGCTCGGAAAAGGATCCTCATTCCGGAAGCGTCTCGAGCATCGGCTGAAAACCGCGGTGCCCGGTGCGCACATACAGGCCGGAGAGATCGATCCCGCTCGCGGCGCGGTACGTGGCGCGCTGCGACTGCTGGCGCAGCTCGCGGTTTGAGCTAGCTCGGGACTTTCACCGACGGTACGGACAGCGGCTGGCCAGCGAGTCGGTCAGCCACGGGAACGTCCGCGAGCGGCTTGTCGAACTCGCCCTCCCAGCGCGCCATCACGACCGTCGCCAGACAGTTGCCGACGAGGTTGATCGACGTGCGTGCCATGTCCATCAGCGCGTCCACACCGAGGATGACGGCGACGCCCTCGAGCGGAAGGCCGAACTGGGCGAGTGCTCCCGACAGGATCACCAGCGACGCGCGCGGCACGGCCGCGACGCCTTTGCTCGTGAGCATCAGCGTGAACATCATGAGCAGCTGTGTGCTCAACGGCATGTCGATGCCGGCCGCCTGCGCGACGAACACCGACGCGAGCGCAAGATACAAGGTGCTGCCATCCAGGTTGAACGAGTAGCCCGTCGGAAGCACGAACGACACGATGCGGCGCGGCACGCCCAGCTGCTCCATCCGCTCCATGGCGAGTGGAAATGCCGCTTCGCTGGAGGCCGTCGTGAACGCGATGAGCCACGGCTCGCGCACCGCGCGCACGAAGCGCCTGATCGGAACCCGGGCGATGAGCATCACTGGCAGGAGCACCGCCACGACGAAGAGCACGAGCGCGCCGTACAGCGTGAGCACCAGGATGCCCAGGCGGGTGAGGATGCTCAGCCCGCCGTTCGCCACCGTCACAGCGATCGCCGCGCCGATACCCACCGGCGCGAACGCCATCACGAGCCCGACGAACTTGAACATCACCTCCGACAGCGACTCGGCCGCGCTCAGCATGAAGCGCTTGCCGTCGCCCTGCACGCGCGACAACGCGACGCCGAACAGGATCGCGAAAAAGACGACCTGCAGCACCTCGTTCCGGGCCGCAGCGTCAAAGAAGCTTTGCGGCACGGTGTGCTCGACGACGCCGGAAAACGTCATCTTCGTGCTCGCGTAGCCCTTCGCAGCTTCCGCGGACGCGCCGGCCAGCGTCACCCCGCGGCCGGGCTGCACGAGGTTGACCATGAACAGGCCGACCACCAGCGCGAGCGTGGTCACGACCTCGAAATACACGATGGACCGGAAGGCCAGTCGTCCCACGCGCTTCATGTCGTCGCCATGGCCCGCGATCCCCACGACGAGCGTGGCGAAGAGCAGCGGGACGATCAGCGACTTGATCATCCGCAGGAACACGTTCGACAGCAGCTGCAAATCCGCCGCTGACCATCCCGCATGAATGGCGCGCTCCGACGTCGGGAACAACGCACCGAGCACAACGCCGACCACCATCGAGACCACGATCCACTGCGACAACGACAGCCGCAGCACGCCGCGCGTTGGCCGCTGCTCCTGGACTTCCGCCATCAGTCCGCCCGCTTCACCGGTACGGGTGGCGTACCCCGCCGCAGCGTCGAATGCCGGTATCCGTACGCGAGATACAGGGCCAGACCGATGAGCAGCCACCATCCGAACCGTTCCCATGCCAGGCGCGGAAGCCCGTACATCGTCCACAGACACAGCAATGCACCCAGGATCCCGATCCCGTACACGAAGGGCACACGGAATGGGCGCGGACGATCAGGGTCGGTATGCCGCAAGACGATGACGCCGATACAGACGAGGACGAACGCGAACAGCGTTCCGATGTTCGTCAGGTCGTACGTCTCTCCCGCGTCGCCGATCAATGACCAGACGGCCACGAACACACCAGTAATGACGGTCGTGATGTGCGGCGTCCTGAACTTCCCGTGTACTTTCGCCGCCCATGGCGGCAGAAGTCCATCGCGCGCCATGGCGAAGAAGATGCGCGGTTGGCCGTACTGGAACACGAGAAGCACGGCCGCCATCGAGAACACGGCACCGAGCGCAACGATCTTCGCAATCGAGGTGAGCCCGGTGGCGTTGAGCGCATACGCCAGCGGATCGGCGGCGGCGCCGAGCTGCTTGTACGGAACCATCCCGGTCAACACGAAGCCGACGAGGATGTAGATGACGGTGCAGATCGCGAGCCCGCCCATGATGCCGATCGGGAGGTTGCGCTGCGGATTCTTGGTCTCCTCGGCTGCGGTCGAGATCGCGTCGAAACCGATGTACGCGAAGAACACGATCGCAGCCCCCTGATGCACGCCGTTGAATCCGTTCGGCGCGAAGGGATGGTAGTTCGCGCGGTCGATGTGCATCGCGCCCATGATCAGGAACAGCGCGAGCACGACGAGCTTCACCGCCACGAGCACGTTGTTGGTCTTCGCGCTCTCGCGCACGCCCAGCACGAGCAGCCAGGTGATCAGCATGACGATGAAGAATGCCGGCAGGTTGATGATCACCGGAATTCCGCCCAGCTGCGGGGCCGTCTGCAGCAACCCGTGCACGTCGGGATTGGAGCTGAGCAGCGCCGTGCGATAGCCGGTGGTCAGCCACGCGGGCCAATGGATCCAGTCACCCGTGAGCGACTTGAAATAATCCGCCCAGGAGATGGCGACCGCCACGTTACCGACGGCGTACTCGAGGATGAGGTCCCAGCCGATGATCCACGCCACGAACTCGCCGAGCGTCGCATAGGAATACGCGTACGCGCTCCCAGCCTGCGGAATCATCGACGCCAACTCGGCGTAACACAGGCCGGCGAGCGCGCACGCCGCACCGAGCAGCACGAACGACAGCACCAGCGCGGGACCGGCGCCAAGCCGAATGACTTCCCCGTTTGGCCCGACCTGCCCCGCGGCCGCCGAGCCGATCGAGCCGAAGATACCCGCCCCGATCACGGCACCGATCGACAGCATGATCAGGTCGCCGGCTCCCAACGCGCGTTTCAGCGCGTTGGGATGGTCGCCTTCGCTGAGGAGCGCGGCGATCGGCTTCCGACGAAACAAATCCCGCATGCGGGGCTACGTGCGCGCCGGCGTCTGCACTTCCTCGATACGCATGGCGTAGAACGAGCGCCACACGAAGATCATGGAGATCACGAGGAAGATGGCGGCGAGGGCGTGGCTCAACCCCGCCCCACGCTGACGCGTCAGGGACACGGCCAGCTCCACCGCGAGGAGTCCGAACAGCGTCGTGAACTTGATGATCGGATTCAGCGCCACGGACGACGTGTCCTTGAACGGATCGCCGACGGTATCGCCGACGACCGTTGCGGCGTGCAGGTCGGTGCCTTTCATCTTGAGATCGACTTCCACGATCTTCTTCGCGTTGTCCCACGCGCCGCCGGCGTTCGCCATGAAGATCGCCTGGTAGAGACCGAACAGGGCGATGGAGACGAGGTATCCGATGAAGAAGTACGGTTCGACGAACGCGAAGGCGAGCGTCGCGAAGAACACCGTGAGGAAGATGTTGAACATGCCCTTCTGGGCGTACTGCGTGCAGATCTCCACCACCTTCTTCGAGTCGGACACCGACGCCTTCGTGGTGCTCTCGAGATTGATGTTCGCCTTGATGAACTCCACGGCGCGGTAGGCGCCGGTCGTCACGGCCTGCGTCGACGCGCCGGTGAACCAGTAGATCACCGCGCCGCCGGTGATGAGGCCGAGCAGGAACGGCGGGTGCAGCAGCGACAGATTCTGGATGTATTCCGGCTTGAGCCCCTCCGTGAGCGCGACGATGATCGAGAAGATCATCGTCGTGGCGCCGACCACGGCCGTCCCGATGAGCACCGGTTTCGCCGTTGCCTTGAAGGTGTTGCCAGCGCCGTCATTCGCCTCGAGCAGATGTTTGGCGCGCTCGAACTGCACCGGGAAACCGTAGTCGCGCTGGATCTGCTCTTTCACACCCGGAAGCGTCTCGATCACCGACAGCTCGTACACGGATTGGGCGTTGTCCGTCACGGGACCGTAGGAGTCGACCGCGATCGTCACCGGACCCATGCCGAGGAAGCCGAAGGCCACCAGGCCGAACGCGAAGACCGCCGGCGCCATCATGGCATCGGCCGGGAACGTCGTGCTCACGAGATAGCCGATCGCCATCAGCACCATGATCGTGATGCCGAGCCAGTACGCGCTGAAGTTGCCGGCGACGAAGCCCGACAGGATGTTCAGCGATGGCCCGCCCTGCCGCGATGACGTCACGACCTCGCGCGTGTGCGCCGAATCGACCGACGTGAACACTTTCACGAACTCGGGAATGATCGCTCCCGCGAGCGTGCCGCACGTGATGATCGTGGACAGCTTCCACCACATCGACGTGTCGCCGCCGAGGTTCGGAATCAGCGCGCGTGACACGAGATACGTCAGACCGACGGACACGAGCGACGTCAGCCAGACCAGCGACGTCAGCGGATGTTCGTAATTCATGTCGTCGGCGTTGCCGTACCGCGCCTTCGCCACGGCCTCGTTGACGATGTACGACACGCCGCTCGCGATGATCATCATGACGCGCATGACGAAGATCCAGACGAGCAGGGAGACCTTGATCTCCGCGGCCGGCACGGCGAGGAGGATGAACGAGATGAGCGCGACGCCGGTGACGCCGTATGTCTCGAATCCGTCCGCGCTCGGCCCCACCGAGTCGCCGGCGTTGTCGCCGGTGCAGTCCGCGATCACACCCGGGTTGCGCGCGTCGTCCTCCTTGATCTTGAACACGATCTTCATCAGGTCGGCGCCGATGTCGGCGATCTTGGTGAAGATGCCGCCGGCGACGCGCAACGCGGCCGCGCCGAGCGACTCGCCGATCGCGAAGCCGATGAAGCAGGGACCCGCGTAGTCACCCGGGATGAAGAGCAGGATGAAGAGCATCATCACCAGCTCGACGCTGATGAGCAGCATTCCGATGCTCATGCCGGCCTGCAGCGGGATGGAATAGCACGGATACGGTTTGCCGCGCAGACTGGCAAATGCCGTCCGCGAATTCGCGAACGTGTTCACACGAATGCCGAACCACGCGACGCCGTAGCTGCCCGCGATGCCGATGACGCTGAACAACAGGATGATCAGCACGCGATCCCACGGGAAGCCGCTCAGGAATCGGAAGTACAGCAGGATCACCAGGCCGATGAAGACCTCCAGCACCAGCAGGAACTTGCCCTGCTGAAACAGATAGGTCTTGCAGGTCTCGTAGATCAGCTCAGAGATCTCGAGCATGGAGGCGTGCACGGCCATGCGCTTGAGGCGCGAATAGATCACGAGCCCGAACAACAGCCCCAGCGCGCAGACGATCAGGCCGTACATCAGCAGCTTGTGTCCCGGCATCCCGAAGAACTGCACGCTGCCGAGGTCGGGGATGACGAGGTTGGCTTCCCCGCCGATCTCGTGCTGCGGCTGACCGGCCGCGGAAGGCACCGGGGCACCGACGGTGGCGCCTTGCGCGACCAGGCGCGCCGGCGTGAAGAATGCCGCGGCCGTCGCAAGCAGCGCGGCCGTGAGCATGGGGAGGGCACGACGAAGAGCTGTGTCCATCCGGTTCATTCGAGCATTTCTCCTGAAGTAGGCAGCGACGAAGCGTCGCGAGGTCAGTCCGAAGTGGACGTCGAAAACACCGGCGGCGGCGGACGGTTGCCGTCCACCTGGCGCCAGAGGAAGTACACCGGGATGCCGATCACCACGAGCACGAGTCCGGACACGGCTTCGGTGCGCGAAGTGGGCGACATGAGAATGAGGATCATCACGCTCGCGGCGAGCACGATGTACAGCGCGGGCAACACCGGATATCCCAGCGCGCGATATGGGCGGTCCGCGTCGGGCCGCTTTGCCCGCAGAATGAAGAGACCGACGGTGGTGAGCACGTAGAACACGAGCGCCGCGAAGATCACGTAGTTCAAGAGCTGCCCATACGTGCCGCTGAGACAGAGCAGCGCCGTCCATACCGTCTGCGCAATCAGCGCAAACGACGGTACGCGCCGCGCGTTCAGCACGCCCGCGCGGCGGAAGAACAGCCCATCGCGCGCCATGGCGTAGTAGACGCGAGCGCCGGCGAGAATCAGCCCGTTGTTGCAACCGAAGGTGGAGATCAGGATCGCGATCGCCATGATCGTCGCCCCCGATGCGCCGAACATGACCTCCATGGCGGCGGTGCCTACGCGGTCCTGCGTGGCGTGATCGATGCCC
>DATFHG010000115.1:0-17754 GCA_035248725.1 Gemmatimonadaceae bacterium
CGGCGCGGCGCTCGCGGACCTGGTGGGCGACGTCAGCGCAGAAGACGCGGCCGCGCGTCCGATCCCCGGCGCTCATACCATATGGGAGCTGGTGTTGCACGTCACCGCGTGGACCGAGATCGCCCGGCAACGTCTCGCATCGGCGACGAAGCCGCCCGATCCGACGGACGCGGATGATTGGCCCGCGGTGCGCGACACGTCGCCGGAACGCTGGCGCTCCGCGGTGGAGCGGCTCAAGGACGCGCATCGCGAGCTGGCCGACGATGTTGCAGGCGTGGCGGATGACAGCCTGTCCGGGCGATTGCCGGGCCGCGATCATTCCGCCACGACGATGTTGCATGGGATCGTGGAGCACGCCGCATATCATGGTGGACAGATCGCGCTGCTCAAGCGCGCGTTGTCCCGCACTTCGTCAACACCCTAGCACGGAGAGACCGCGATGGCCGTAAAACTCGAGAAGACCATCAAGCGCGAGCTGGAGCTGGACGGGAAGACATACACGGTGGCCATGGGCCCCGAGGGCGTGAAGGTGACGGAAAAGGGCAAGCGGCTCGGACGCGAGCTGAGCTGGCGCACCATCGTCTCGGGTGACGCGCAGCTTGCCGATCAGCTGAACAAGTCGATCGCTCAGTCCTGAGTCTCGGTGCGCCTGGAGACACGCGCACGCCGCGCGGTCTCCACCGGCGCCGACAGCTCGCGCTCGCGGAGCTCGAGCGGCAACTGCCTCGTGTCCCGTGGCGCGCCGGCCAGCTGTCGCATCTGATGCAGGTAGCGCATCAGCTTCAACGGCGCGCGCAGGTTGCCCGACTTCGCGCGCCGCACGAATTCCAGCTCGTCGAGGATGCCGCGCGGCAGGTGCGACGATAGTCGCATCCGCAGCAGCTTCTCCATCTCCTCCCGGTCGCGCGCGATCGCCGCCTCGGACAGCCGGTCGAGGTACGCGAGGAAGCGGTCGCTGGGCCGCTCCCAATCCATGGGTTCCGTCGGCGTGCGTCGCGTCATGCGGCCACCTCTCCGATGATGCCGGGCAGCCGGTTCACGCGTCGCATGCCTTCGGCCCAGAGATCGCCGACGCGCTTCAGCCGCTGCGGGACGTTCCTGATCGTGAAATCCGACGGTTCGAGATCGTCGGTGAGCTCGTTCCATTTGAGTGGCGTGGACACGGACGCGTGCTCTTCGGCGCGCGCCGAGTACACGCTCGCCACCGTCTTGCCGCGGATGTTCTGGAGGAAATCCACGTAGACTGCGTCCTGCGGCCGGTCGCGGACCGCGCGGATCACCGTCGTCTCCTTCTTGTGCTTCTCGTTCACGCGACGCGCCACGAGCTCGGCGAGCGCGCGCGAGATCTCGTACGACGCACCGCGGGGCAGGGGCATCACGATGTGGATCCCGCTCGCGCCGGACGTCTTCATCACCGCGTGCAGCCCGAGCTCGTCGAGCTCCTCCTTCACCCAGCGCGCCACCTTGATCACGCGCTTGAACGTGGCCTTCGGCATCGGGTCGAGATCGATGATCGAATAGTCGGCGTCGGCGATGGTCTGCACGCGCGACGACCACGGATCGGTGGAGATGGCGCCGAGCTGCACGATGTAGAGCAGCGTCGCAAGGTTGCCGCCGATGAGGCGCCGCTGTGTGCTGATGCCCTCGTCCTCCACCTCTTCGACGCGAACGCCCGCCGGAACCTTGTCGGGTGCCTTCTGCTGGTAGAACTCGCCGCCCTTCCCGATGCCGTTCGGCCAGCGTTTCAGCACGAGCGGCCGGTCCTCGAGCGCGGGCAGCAGATAGGGCGACACCTCGGCGTAGTACTGCAGGAGCTCGCCCTTCGTGATCTTCGGACGCGGAAAGAAGATCTTGCCGACATTCGTGACCGCAACCTTGTGAGTGGAATCGACCTGCAGATCCGCCTGTCGTGCGTTCGGATCGGCTCTCAACTGCTCGACGATGGTCATTGCGTGCTTCGTTGATCCGGTGGCTCTGGGCGACGGGTGACGGGAGACGGGCGACGGGCGACGCGTCGCCTTTTTCGCGGCACCCTTCGCCTTCGCCGCCGCGAACCTCGGCTTTTTCACCGCTGTTGCTGTTCCTGTCGCCCGTCTCCCGTCGCCTGTCGCCTGAGCTGCTTGTCCAACGGGCTCCCGGATTACTTGCGTCGGCTCTTTGTCGTCGCGCACGCCCACGAAGATCGGCTGGCGCATGATGCCCGCGGACGTCCACTCGTTGAACTTCACCTCGACCACGAGCCTGGGCTCGGCCCAGTGCGCGCGTTCGTTCGTCTTTGGCGTGATGGTGAACGGTGAGGTGCGTCGCTCCGACTTGCGCAGCTTCGCATACACCTCGTCGAGCAGGCGCTCGGAGAATCCCCCGCCGGTGTGGCCGGCGTAGATCAGATTGCCGTGCGTGTCGTGGTAGCCCAGCAGGAGCGCGCCGAAATGCTTGCGCGAGTTGCGCGGCTCCGTCCAACCGCCGACGACGAGCTCCTGGCGGTTCTCGAGCTTGATCTTCTGCCACCACCGCACGCGCCGGCCCGGTTCGTACTGGCACTCGCGGCGCTTGGCCATGATGCCCTCCCAGCCGCGCGCGCGTGCTTCCTGAAGCATCTCTTGCGGGTCACCTTCGACGTACTCGCTGATGCGTATCACGGACGACCCGCGACCGATGACGTTCTCGAGATGCTGTCGCCGTTCATCCCAGCTCTCGCCCAGCAGCGCGTGGTCACCGTCGAGGAGGATGTCGAAGACGATGTACGCCGCCGGCGCGTTCGCCGAGCGATGCTGCACCGCGGTGTCGTCGGTGAGGTGCATGCGTCCCTGCAGCTCCTGGAAGCGTGCCGGTACGCCGGTCTCGTCGAGCGCGACGATCTCGCCATCGAGCACGAGGTTTCTCTTTTTCGACCGCGCCAGGTCGCGCAGGCGCTCGGTGATCTCCGGAAACTGGCGGCACTTGTCGTGGCCGTTGCGCGTCATCAGCGCGACGGCGTCCGGGGTGACGAGCGCGATGATGCGAATGCCGTCGTACTTGGGCTCGAACACCCAGTCCGCGCCGGAGGGCACGTCCTTCCCCGCCGTCGCAAGCATCGGCTGAAAGAGCTCTGAGCCGCGTGGAAAAGCGCGCGCCATTCGTGTTTTCTAAGCCGTCTTGCGCTTCTTGCCGGAGGCCTTGCCGCCCGACGCCGACTTCGCCGCCTTCTTTTTCGCGGGGGCGGCCTCCGTCTCGTCCTCGTCGGACGATTCTCTCGTGGTCGCGGCGCTCTTCCCCTTCTTCTTCTTGCCCTGCGCCAGACTCTCCTGGAGGCGCGCCATGAGGTCGATGACGTCGGTGGGCGCCGGCTCGGACGGCTCCTCCACCTCGATCTTCTGCCCCTTCATCTTCGCCTCGATGATGCGCATCAGGTTGTCCTTGTACTGATCGCTGAAGTTCTCGGGCTGGAACTCCGCGGCGAGCGTGTTCACGAGTTGCTCCGCCATGGTGAGCTCGGCGGGGCGCACGTTCTCCGCGCTCGGGAACTCGAAGCTCGAGGTGTCCACCAGCTCGTCGGCGTAGCGCATGATCTCGAGCACGAGTGCGTCTTCCACGACGCGGATGCCGACGAAATGCATGTTGTTCGAGCGCATGGTGACGTTGCCGAGCCCGATCATCCCGGTCTTGCGGATCGCCTCGCGCAGCAGCGCGTACGCCTTTTCTCCGCCTTTCTGCGGCAGCAGGTAGTACGGCGATTCGAAGTAGCGCGTATCGATCTCGTCCGCCTTCACGAAATCCTGGATCTCGATCGTCTTCGACGACTCGACGGACGCGGCGCGGAAATCTTCCTCGTCGAGGATGACGAACTTGCCCTTCGAGTATTCGTATCCCTTCACGATCTCGTCCCAGGGAACGGATTTCTCTTCCTTCGTGCAGACGCGATCGTACTTGATCGGCGCGTTGTCTTTCTTGTGCAGCTGGCGGAAGCTGATGCGCGATTCGCTGCGCACCGCGGTGTGGAGCTCGACGGGAATGTTGACGAGGCCGAACGAGATGGCGCCCTTCCAGATCGATCGCGGCATTGCTCGAGAGGGATGGTTTGTTGAAAGGACCGCTACGATGAGCGCGCCAGTTGCTGCCCGCAAGTCACGGCGCGGCAATGAGAAACGAGTTGGTGCGCAACATCCGCGCTACGAACAAACCATCCACATTTTCGTGTGGATTGGTGTGCACTTCTCCACGTGCGCGCTCGGTTTCTTCACAATGTTCTCGGCAGCGTGCGCAACCAGCACGATGTCCGTTGTCCGTTCTCGGCGAACGCGCTGCTCGCGGACCGCGCCGAAGGCGCGCCGAGAACGGACCAGCGCGCGCTTCGCGCGCGCTGCCGAGAACGTTTTTTCTGTCGCGATTTATTCGCTTTCTAGCCAGTTATTCCGCGCGCTTTTTTTCGCGTGAATCCACCGTTGTGCACACGGCTTTTCAACGCGTTTTCGTCCGCACATCGTCTTGTGCCGACATGCACTTAGCGCAATCTCCACAGATCTCCACACGCGCTATCAACATGAATGACAACAACTTACGGGAAGCGCCGCTATTGCGCGCTGAATTCGTCGGTTCTACGTTGCGCTCCCCGCGAACAAATCGGTTCGCGGACGAACACCGCGAGATTCCCAGCCGCATCCGAATTTCGACGTGCACCTCCTGCCCTGCAGTCGCCCAACCGTCGTACTCGAGCCCGCGCCGCGCTCAGCGCTGCGAGCCGATTCCGCACAGGAGCGTTGGGAGGGATTCTGGGGCGTCGAGAACGAGGCGTACTACGCGCGGTGCATCCGCACGGACGGCTCCGATCAGTGGTATCGCCTGGTAGACGCAGACCACGCTGACGCGGAGTACGCGGGAGGCGCAGAACACGACGCGCCTCGCGTTCTGATTCTGCGACGCGCCGGCGTTCGTCGCGATGACACGCGACGCATGGCGATCTCGCACGCGCGACGCGGCCGCACCATCATGGTCGGCACGTGGCGCCACCGACCGACCAGCCGCGCCGCCAGCGCTCCGGAGACGCGCTAGTGCGCTGGCGTCGGCAGCAGGTCGAGTTGCGGCGTGCGTCGAGCGACCACGCGCACGGCAGCCTCGTACAGCCAGTCGAGCGCGGCGTGGATGCGTGGATCGCCAGCCGTGGCTTCACTCGCGAGCGTGAGGGACACGAACAGCCGCTGGCGCACGTCGCCGGGCTCGCCATGCAGACGAAAGAGCAGCAGCTCGGTGGCGGCGTCCACGAGATGGTGCAGCGCAAAGAAGAAAAAGCGCAGCGTCATCTCGTCGCCTTCGTCCGCCGTCTCCAGCGTCAGCTGATCGCGATCCGGACGCTGCTCACGAAGCGTGGCGACGATCTCCATCGCGTGATCGAGTCCGGACGGGCCCGCGCCCTCGAGCACGGTGGTCCAGAGCTCGACGGTGCTGCGCAGATAGCGCGTCGGCCAGTCGTCATCAACCTCGTCTTCAAACAACTTGTCCCGCTGGAGCGCCAACCAGGCGTGGAACTCCGTGTCCCGGCCGGCAACGGTCGCCAGCGCGGACAAGAGCAATGTGTGGTACAGGATGCCGTGGGCATCCGTGTCGTCCAGCGGAATCGGCGCGGCGAGATCGAACGCGCGACGAGCACCGAGCTCGAGAAAGCGCGCGCGGTCCGCCCGCTGTTCGACGCTGGCCGTGGTGTTGGGATGTCCGGTGCGAAAGAGATCGAGGCGCTCACGCGCGGCGAGCTCGTACGCGCTGGAGAGCGGCAGCAGCTGCTCGGACACGGGCCGGTCTACCGCCCACGTGCCAGCCAGGATCTGGCGGCGCGCATCCTCGGCGAGCGCGAGCAACGACTTCCGGTCGGCGGCTTCGAATACCGCCACCGCCCAGTGCGCGTCGAGGCCCCCCGATTCGCCGGCGTCGTCCACAGGCATCGCCATCAGGTTCTACGTGAACCTACGTGTGAGATCTCACCTGCCAAGTTGTTGACGCGCAAGGAAAAGCACCGTCACAGACCACGAATTAGCGGGGAGGCGACCCATGGGCTTTGAGCCGAACGCGCCCGAGCGCCTGCGTCTCCTCCTCGATTCGACCTCCGACTTCCTCCTCCGAATTGAACTCCAGCAGGTACTGGAACACCCAACGATGAACTTCCTGCCCAGTGTGAATCTCCGGAACGCGATCGCCGGTTGCGACGCGTGCCGCTCCGACGGGATCACGCCGATCGACCGCGACCAGCTCTGCGCCGCCCACCGCGCGCGCTACAACCTCGAGATGTGCGCCGACCGCGCCGCGCTCGAGGAAGGTCCGATCGAACACCTCGACGACCTCATGCGACGCGCGATGGCGTCCGGCGAGATGGGTACCGAACTGCTGTCCGCGTTTCGCCGTCAGGCGCGCGCGCTCGACGCGGTATGGGAAGCGTATCGCCGCGGCGCGGCACAGCTCCCAGACACCGTCGCCGCGAGCGTGGAACGTGCACTCGTGAAAGTGCCGCGCATCCTCGGCGGTGTTCCGGCCAGAGCGACGACCGTAGTCTGACACCCGCGACCCACGACGCGACCATGTCCTTCCGCAGCGCCCTCGCCCGCAACGTCTCCCAGCTCCAGCCGGAGTACGTCACACGCTCTGCCGTCGGCGGCCGCGATGCCGTGTTCCGTTTCTCCGTGCCCGTGCTGCGCGTGCGCGACGTGGCCGAGACGGTGGCCTGGTATCGCCGTCACCTCGGTTTCTCCGCGGAAGCGTTTCCCGAGCACGGCACGCACGAGTTCGCGATTCTCGAGCGTGACGGCGTGCAGTTGCTGGTGCGGCGCACGACCGCTGAACCGCGCTCAGAGGACGGACACCGCGGCTGGGATCTGTACATGTGGGTGGACGGCGTCGACTTCCGGCGCCTCGAGACCGCGATGACGCTCAGTGGCGCGGTGGTGCGTCCGCTCGCGCCCATGGGATCGAGCGTCGCCGAGCTCGAGATCCGCGATCTTGATGGCTACGTGCTGTGTATCGGCGGACCCACGCAAGCGATTGCGACCTGACGCGCACCAGGCTCAGGCTTTCTCTCTTTCCTTCGAACCATGTCCATCACGACCGAAACGGGCCCGATCTTCACGCTGGAAGATGTGCTGCGATTGCAGCGGCTGGCGGCGAGCTTCGAGTTCCGCGCCCGTACCACGAAACATCTCGAGGAGGCGCGTGACGCCGAGCGCGTCGCGAACCACCTGCACGTGCTCGCGGACAAGGTCGCGCAGCATGTCGTTGCGTAGAGCTGTGGCGACGTGAAGCGGTAGAGCTGTAGTACAAAAGGGAAAGGGAGTAGGGACTGGGGAAGCGCTGCCCCATTCCCTGCTCCCTTTCCTTTTTCCACCGCTCTACAACGCTACCGCTCCACCGCTCTAATACATCTCCACCCACGCGCGCTGCTTGCCCTGGACGACCTGCGCCGAGCCGCGCATCGCGCGCTCGATGCCGCACGCGGAGTAGTTGTAGTTCGTGGTACCCGAGATGGTGGACTCGTCGGCTTTGACCTCGTTGCGCGCCATGACGCCGCCGTAGATCTGCGCCGAGCCGTTACCGCGTACGATGTCGTTCTGCACGATGACCAGGCCGATCCACTCGAATTTACCGTTGATCGTGATGCTGCCCTTCACCAGCAGGATGCCCTGGCCGCGACCGTTGCCATTCAGCGTGATGTCGCCGGTGGAGTACACGATCGGGAAATAGTTGGCGCACGCCGGGATGTCGCCCGTGCTGTCGGCGGGCCACGGTTCACCCCAGTTGAGCTGGTTGGCCTTGTTGCAGGTGCCGTTCGCCAGCGAGTCCGGCGCCACCGCGTTGCCGATGGTACCGCCGGCGGTAATGATGTTGGCCTGCGCCGTGAGCGTATTCCAGGTTTCGTCTCCGTACCGCACGTACGAGTTCGAGTCCGCCGCGAGCGGGTCTGTGGTCCACCCGCAGTTCGACGGGTTGCCAGGGCTCGTGCACGATGGGCCGTCCACGGTCGAGCCTCCGGAGGTGGTAACGGTACACGGGCTGGTACCGAGCAGTCCGCAGCCGGTGCTCGGGACGACGACACCCGGTTTGTCCGATGCGGCGTCACACCCGCTCCAGCCTGGCGGATTCGTGTTCTTGCCCTCGATGTCGGCACCACCCCGTACACTGACGTTACCACCCGCCGTGATGGCGGCGTTCGCCTTGATCGTCGGAATACGCAGCCGGAGGAACGCGCTCACGCGCTTCACCGCGGTACGCGACTGGAGCGTGGCGCTGTTGAGGAAGGCGCGACCCTCCGACACGAGCCAGAAGGTCTCGTTGTTCAGGCGATTGATGCGCACGCGGCACGAGTCGCCCTTTGACCCGATGGCGTACTTCATGTCGAAATGCGTGCCGTTCTGCATCTGCAGATTGGGCGTCTTGTCCCAGTCCGCCTGGATCTTGTTCAGCCCGAACTCGGCAGCCGCCAGGGCGCGGGACTGAATGAGCTGGTTCTGCCCCAGCTGCGACTCCTGCAGGGTGATGAATGACGATCCCGCAACGAGAATCGCGATGACGACGAGAGCGCCCAGCGCCATGAACATGGCGAAGCCGCGACGATCGCCTACCGCACGGGGACGGTATCTGGGTCGGTTCAGCCGGCGACGAGTTTTCATGGTCAGATCCTGTTGCGGAAGCCGATGTTGAAACGCAGCGAGTCACCACCGGTGATCTCGGTGTTCTGCACGTTGATGCGCGTGGCGCGGCGAAGCGACTGCGACACGGTGCGAATCACCACTTCCGCGCGCGCCACGGCGGAGTCCGGGCTGGCCGTCGTGAGACTCGGCAGCCACGTGAGCCGCGTGCCCTTCTGGTTGTAGTACTTGAAGTACAGGCCGCTGGTGTTCTCATCGGTCGTGACGGCCTGGATCGGCCCCGCGAGCACGTCGCGAGTGCCGCACGCGCCCGCGGTGGTCATTGTACCCGAGTACGTGCACGTCTGATAGCCCACGTACCAGTTGCCGTCGCTGGCTTGATAGCCGCTGTAACGCACTTCGCGCGCGATGCGGATCGGAGCGCCGGCCTTGATCTGCGCCTGGTTCGGGGCCGCGGCCAGCGTGAGCCGGTAGCGGCGTGCGGTGTTGTCGCCCGCGTGGGTGAAGGAGGTCGAGGTGGGACACCACGTCGAGCTGGTCGACGAGGCCGTGTCGGTGATGGCGAACGGCGTCCAGCTGTCGTCCGCGTTACCGGCCGACGTGCTGTCGTTGTAGAGGTAGACCATGTCGCCCGGCCGCGGCGGATTGATCCACGCGGTGAGCACGCTGCTGTCGGAGAGGATCTTCGGCGGCAGCTCGATGACCGTGGGCGAACCCGCCACGTAGCTGCAGAGGATCGACGCTCCGACGAACGCACGGATCTGCATCGAGGTGTCGCTCAGCACCAGCACATCACCGCCGGACGTGGAGATGCTGCGCATGTCCGTGGGCAGGATCGTGGCGACATCGCGCATGCGCGCGCGGGCATCCGCGACCGTTGCCACGGCACGATGGAAGCTTTGCTGGCGCATCAGGAGCGACGTGAGCATGCTGCCGATCAGGCCGACGAGCACGACCACGATCATGAGCTCCGTGAGTGTGAAACCGGCGCGCGAACGCGGCCGGCGCGGCGAGCGATTCATGATCAGGCCCCCGGACGGCAAGGAAGAATCGAGCGGAAGTTGAAGCGGCGCGTACCACGACGCGTAGTCCACGACACCGAGTCGATGATCATCCGTGTGTTGTTCAGGTCATCGATCACCACGTACCGCTCCGTGACGTTTCGGTTCGTGGCCGACGACACCGTGCCCAGCGTCAACGTGCTGCACGCGGTGCCCGCGACGATCTCGAAGCGCGACTCCGCCGCGATCGCGGCCAGGTTGTCGGACCGCGATTCACCGAGCGAGCGCGCCACGCTGGCGCTGACGCCGACGATGGCGAGCAGCCCCACGGTGAGAATGGTCATGGCGACAATGAGCTCGACGAGCGTGACGCCCGAGCGCGCGCGTTTCAGGGACCGGGATCTGTGGCGATTTGTCATGGGCAGCGATCGCGAATGGTGTTACCGAGCTTGGAGACGCAGAGGGAATCGAGAATGCCGCTGCCGGTGTGCACGAAGGCGAAAGCCTGCTGGCTCGCCTGCGTGGACACGCCGCGCGGATCGTATTCGATGGTGACGAGACTGGTCGGAGTCACCGTCACGCCGTAATTGCTCGAGAGGTCGAATTGCCTGCTGATGAGCACCGAATCCGCGTTCGTGCCCGTCGTATCGACGATCACCCAGATCTTGCTGCCGCTGGAGCGGAAATACGCGCGCTTGCCGCGCTGGATCGCCGCCTGTCGCGCGGCCATCACCGCACGCGTGAATCGCGTGCGAGCGCTCTGCAGCTTCGACTGATCGCGCAGGTGGCCGAGTCTCGGCAGCGCGAACGTCACCAGGATGCCGATGATGCTCATGACGGTGAGGATCTCGATGAGGCTGTAGCCGCCTTTCGCCGAGATGTGCACGCGTCGTGTGCGACGGAGGTTCGATAGCCGCATCGGAATGGCCCGTAGGAGAGGCAGGAAGCTGAGCGCGACGTAGAGGAGGGAAAGCACGTCGAACCCAGCGGTATGGCACGATCCGGTCCGATCGGGCCTTGTACACCTATATGACGGCGCTACAAGGCTTTACGCAACAAGAACCGGAGCGGCAACCGGTTCAGAGCCGGCGAAAGCGCGCAAAAAGGTGCAATCAGTACGCAAATTTTGCAATGGTGCGCACTACGCCGCGCGCGCGTCCGTCAGCGCCTTGGCGACGTCCTCGCCGTGACCGCTCGGGTCCACCTTCTCGAACACCCGCGCCACGCGCCCCTCGGGATCGATGAGGAAGGTGGTCCGCGCGATCCCCATGTGCTTGTGGCCGAAGGTGTTCTTCTCCACCCAGACACCGTAGGCGGTCGCGATGCTGTGGTCCTCGTCGACGAGGAGCGTCATCGGCAGACCGTACTTGTCCCTGAATTTCTGGTGTGATTTCGCGGAGTCCGGGCTGACGCCGAGCAGCACCGCATCGAGTCCCTCGAACCGAGGGGAGGCGTCCCTGAAGGAGCACGCCTCGATGGTTCAACCAGGGGTGTCGTCCTTGGGATAGAAGAAGAGCACCACCCACTGGCCGCGCAGGTCGGCGAGGCGGACGGGCTTCTCGTCCTGGTCGACGGCAGAGAACTCCGGCGCGGGTTGACCTGCCTGTGGTACGCTCATGCGAGCTTCTCTCCTCCCATCAGCGCCGCCATGATCGCCTTCTGGATGTGCAGGCGATTTTCGGCTTCGTCCCATACACGGCTCTGGGAACCGTCGATCACGTCGGCCGAGACCTCTTCGCCGCGGTGGGCGGGAAGGCAGTGCAGAAAGATCGCGGCCTTGTCCGCTTTCTTCATGAGCGCGGGGCTGACGGTGAATCCGCGGAACGCGCGCTCGCGTTGCTTCTGTTCCTCTTCCTGCCCCATCGACGCCCAGACGTCGGTGTTCACCACGTGTGCGCCGGCGGCGGCCTGCATGGGGTCGCGCGTGACGGTGATGTTTGCCGCCTTCTTCGCGCGGTCCACCAGGTGATCGGCGGGCTCGTACCCGTCCGGACAGGCGATGCGCAGCTCGAAGCCGAAGCGGTACGCCGCGTTGATCCAGGAGTTCGCCATGTTGTTGCCGTCGCCGATCCACGCGACCACGAGCTGCTCGAGTGGCACCTTCACGTGCTGTCGCACGGTGAGGAGATCGGCGAGCACCTGGCAGGGGTGCACGAGATCCGTGAGGCCGTTGATGACGGGGACGTCCGCGAACTTCGCCAGCTCCTCGATGTCCTGGTGCGCGAAGGTGCGGATCATGATGCCGTCGACGTAGCGCGAGAGCACGCGCGCGGTGTCGGCGATCGGCTCCCCGCGTCCGAGCTGCACGTCGCGCGGCGACAGAAAGAGCGCGTGTCCACCGAGCTGGTACGTGCCGACCTCGAAGGAGACGCGCGTCCGGGTGGACGACTTCATGAAGATCATCGCGAGCGATTTGCCCGCGAGCGGCCTCTTGTCGTACTTCCCCGCCTTCATGCGGTCGGCGAGGTCGAACAGAGCGAGGATCTCGTCTTTCGAGAAGTCCGGGATCTGGAGGAAATCGCGGTGGGTCATCGGCTACAAAATGTAGCGACGCAGGTCCTCGTCCTCGACGATTGCCTTGAGCCGATCTCGGATCGACTGCCCGTCCATCGTGATCGGCTTGCCGTTGCCGTTCTTGCCGTCCGGCAGCTCGAACAGCGTGTCCTCGAGCAGGGTCGTCATGACGGTGTGCAGCCGGCGCGCGCCGATGTTCTCCATCCGGTCGTTGACGAGCGCCGCGATGCGCGCGATCTCGCGTACCCCGTCCTCGCTGAACTGCAGCTCGGCGCCTTCCGCAGCCACCAGCGCGCTGTACTGCTTCGTCAACGCATTTTCGGGCTCCGTCATGATGCGGACGAAGTCCTCCTCCGTGAGGGGCTTGAGCTCCACGCGGATCGGGAAGCGGCCCTGCAGCTCCGGTATGAGATCGCTCGGCTTGGATACGTGAAACGCGCCGGCGGCGATGAAGAGGACGTGATCGGTCTTCACCATGCCGTACTTCGTCTGCACGTTCGAGCCTTCGACGATGGGCAGCAGGTCGCGCTGCACGCCCTCGCGCGACACGTCCGGGCCGCCCATCTGTGAGCGCTCACCCGCGATCTTGTCGATCTCGTCGAGGAAGATGATGCCGAGCTGCTCGACCCGTTCCAGCGCGTCGGAGGTCACGTCTTCCATGTCGATCAGCTTGTCGAACTCCTGATCGAGGAGGATGCGGCGCGCTTCGCTGACCTTCACGCTGCGCTTCTTCTTCCGCTGCGGCAGCATGTTCTTCAGCATGTCGCTGAAGTTGTCCATGCCGCCCATGCCCTCCATGCCGCTGCCCGGCGCGGAGAACATCTCGATCGTCGGTCCCGGCGCCGTGACCTCGACCTCTACCTCGCGCTGCTCGAGCTGGCCGTCCTTGAGCAGCTGACGCAGCTTGTCGCGCGTGCGCTTGTAGCGTTCGGCCTCTGCGTCCGCGCGCGAGACGTCGCCTTTCGAGCCGACGAGAAAAAGATCGTTGTCGCCGAATTTGTTCTCGGCGGCGCTTCGCGCCGGTCCGTTCTCGGCGGCCGCGGTGTGCGCGGCCGGTCCGCGACCGGCATCTGGTGGCGGAAGGAGAAGATCGAGAATCCGCTCTTCCACCTTTTCGTGCGCGAGATCCTCGACTTCCCCTTCACGCTCCGTGCGTACCATGTCGATCGCGCTTTCCACGAGATCGCGCACCATCGCTTCCACGTCGCGGCCGACGTAACCGACCTCCGTGAACTTCGACGCCTCGACCTTCACGAACGGCGCGCCCGCGAGCTTGGCGAGCCGGCGCGCAATCTCCGTCTTGCCCACGCCCGTGGGGCCGATGAGGATGATGTTGTTGGGCGAGATCTCGGCGCGGATGGTCTCGGGCGCGCGCTGCCGGCGCCAGCGATTTCGCAGCGCGATCGCGACCGCCTTCTTGGCGTCTGCCTGGCCGACGATGTAGCGATCCAGCTCGGCGACGATCTGGCGCGGAGTCAGGTCTGCGAGCCGGGCGAGGGCCTGGGCCGTTCGATTCGTGGGCACGACTACAGCTCGAGGACGGTGATGTTCGTGTTGGTGTAGATGCACACCTCGCCGGCGATCTCCAGGCTGTGCTGGACGATCTCCTTCGCCGCCATCTCGGTGTGCTTCACGAGCGCGCGTGCCGCGCTCAGCGCGTACGGCCCGCCGGACCCGATGGCGAGGATGCCGTCGTCCGGCTCGATGACCTCGCCGGTGCCGGAAACGATGAACCCGTGCTCCTTGTCGGCCACGGCGAGGAGGGCCTCGAGACGACGCAGCACGCGATCGCTGCGCCAGTCCTTCGCGAGCTCCACCACCGCGCGCGGCAGGTTCGTGGGAAACCGCTCCAGCTTTTCCTCGAACTTGTCGAACAGGGTGAGCGCATCGGCCGCGGCGCCCGCAAACCCGCCGACGACCTTGCCGCCGCGCAGCATGCGCACCTTCTGTGCGTTCGCCTTCATGACGGTGTCGCCGACGGTGACCTGTCCGTCACCGCCGAGTGCGACGCGTCCGTTCGCTCGAACCGAAAGGATGGTGGTTGCTTTGATCACAGGCAGCGCCATGTGATGAAAGCTAGTCCACCGGGCGCCGCCTAGTCGTGATCCTTGCAGTGATCGAGGACGTCCGCCACGAGCTGCTTCACGCGCGACGTGTCGTCCGCGGTGAGGCCTGTCTGTTCGGCGCCGGAAGGTCCGTCGTACGCGTGGACGCCCTGCCGGATGTCGCCGTCGGGCAGAAAAATCACGCGGAGGCTTTCCGTTTCGACCTGGCCGGCGCTCGCGTCCTGCGAGATGCTGATGTCGAGATTGATCGGCCGATACTGCCGGTCGGCCGCACCGACGCCGATGACGATGCGTCGACGTGGATAGTCGCCCTCATACGTGACGTTGCGCAGCACGGCGGCGTTCGTGAGCTGCTCGACGCTGCACGCGCCGTCCGGCGACAGGGGACCGAGCACGGCGAGCTGGCCGATCTTGGATGGTCGCGCCGAATCCGCCGGTGCCGCCTGCGACTGCGGGCTCGCGACCAGCGTGTCGGTGTACGGCGGCGGGTCTTTCATGCATGCGCCCGCGGCCATGACCGCGGCGACGAGAAGCAGATATCGCATGGCGACCAAGTTATCGGTCCCCGCTCGCATGGCCAGCGCCGACGCTAGCGAATGCGCCGCTGCCCTTGCGCCACAGCCGGACGATCGCTGCGCGCGAACACGCCGCGGATGTAGCCGGAATTCTTCAGCGCCCCGAAAAGCAGCAGCACCGTACCCACGATCACCGCGAGCGTGGTGTACCGCCATGTGTCGCGTCCGAGGAATGCGGCGGCCATGGCGATCACCCCAAGCCCCACCAGCGTCTCGCCGAAGCGGTTGCGCTCACGACGCGGACGGCGCCGGCGCTCCTGATCGACCACGATGGTGTCCGGCGCCCAGGAGTCGAACAGCAGCCCCAGGCCAACCAGGCCGAGCAGCACACCGAGGACGAGCGGGAGCATTTCCAGTCGCATGGGCTCTCTCCAGAGCCACTTTCATGCCCTCGGGTGCGCCTTCCGATACACGTCCTTCAGGCGTTCGACGCTCGTGTGCGTGTAGATCTGCGTGGTGGAGACGGACGCGTGCCCCAGCAGCTCCTGGACGGCACGCAGGTCGGCACCGTTGTCGAGCAGATGTGTCGCGAAGGAATGACGCAGCGAGTGCGTGCTCAGATGGGACTGCTCGGAAACGGTATCGAGAAATCCGGACACGACCTTCTGAATCGCGCGCACGCCCATGCGCTTCCCCGTCCGCGCGAGAAACACGGCCTGTTTGTCCGCCTGTGCTCCCATGCGCTGCCGCAGGTCGTCGCGGGCGCGTTCGTACTTTCGCAGCGCGATGATGGCGTGATTCCCCACCGGGACGATGCGCTCTTTTCTGCCCTTTCCGCGCACCTTCACCTGCTGGCTCACCGCGTCGATGTCCTGGCGATTGAGACCCTGCAACTCGGACAGGCGCATTCCGGTCGAGTAGAACAGCTCGAGGATGGCGGCATTGCGGACGTCGATGAACCTTCCGCTGCCGGCGCGCAGCTCCACCTCCTGGAACAGGAGATCGATCTGCGTCCGATCGAGGTAGCCGGGCAGATGACGCTCGGCTTTCGGGGTGCCGACGGCGCGTGCGGGGTTGGCCTCGACGGCGTCGTTGTTCGCCAGATACCGATAGAAGCCGCGCACCGCGGCCAGCGTGCGCGCCACCGATCGCCTGGACAGCCCGCGCTTGTTGAGTCGCCCCAGAAAACCGCGCATCGCCAGCCGGTCCACCGCGGACCATTGCCATGCCTCGCCGCCATGGTACTCGAGCAGGAACGCCACGAACTCGGCGCAGTCGCGCGCGTATGCCTTCAGCGTGTTGGGGCTGACGTCGCGCTCTTTCTCGAGATGGGTGAGGAAATCGTCGACGTCGGGATGGATCGCGGCGCGCGCCGGAGGCGTGCTCACCGCGTCGTCACGGCGCTCGTTTCCTCGTGCCAGCGCCGCATGTCGTCGAGCGCGCGTGCGGCCATGGCTTCGCGCTTCTTCAGTTTGTCCTTGATCGGCGGCGTCACTTCGTCCACCAGCCCGAAGTTCGCGTTCATCGGCTGAAAGTGCGCCGGATCGGCGTCGCGCAGGTACCGGTACAGCGCGCCGAGCATGGTGGTCGCGGGTGGCAGGACGGGATCCAGGCCGTGCAGCATGCGCGAGAGATTCAGCGCGGCGACGAGCCCCGTGGCCGTGCTCTCGGTGTAGCCCTCGACGCCCGTGAGCTGGCCGGCGAACAACACCGTGGGATCGTCGCGCAGCGACAGGTGCGCCGTCAGCGCCGCCGGAGAGTTGATGTACGAGTTCCGGTGGATGGAGCCGAGCCGCAGGAATTCGGCGCTCTCCAGGCCGGGAATCGTACGAAAGATTCGCTGCTGCTCCGGATATCGCAGGCGCGTCTGGAAGCCGACCATGTTCCACATCCGGCCGGCGCGGTCCTCCATGCGCAGCTGCACCACGGCGTACGGCCGCCCGCCGGAGCGCGGATCGCGGAGTCCCACGGGCTTCATCGGCCCGAAGCGCAGCGTCTCGCGGCCGCGGCGCGCCATTTCCTCGATGGGCATGCAGCCCTCGAAATACGAGACGGCGTCGAAGTCGTGCGCGCTCGCCTGATCGGCCGCGATGAGCGCGTCGATGAACGTCTCGTACTGCTCGCGCGACATCGGGCAATTCAGATATGCGCCTTCCGACACGTTCTCGGCGCCGCTGGCCGGCATCGTTTCCTTGTCGTAGCGGGACGCACGAAAGACGATGCTCTGATCGATCGACTCGGCGGCGATGATCGGCGCGATGGCGTCGTAGAACGCGAGCGAGTCGACCCCCAGGCGCTGTCGGATGGCCGCGGCCAGCGCGTCGGACGTGAGAGGACCCGTGGCGACGATCGCCGGCGACGACAACTCCGTGATCTCTTCGCGAGCGATCTCGATGTTGGGATGGGACACGACGCGCTCGTGCACCGCTCTGGAAAACACGTCGCGGTCGACGGTGAGCGCCGATCCGCCCGGCACGCGGGCCTCGTCGGCCCCCTGGAGAACGAAGGAGCCCAGGACGCGCATCTCGGCCTTGAGCAGCCCGTGCGCGTTCGACGTTTCCGTGCTCTTGAACGTGTTGGAGCAGACGAGCTCCGCGAGCCGGTCGGTCTTGTGCGCGGCCGTGGCGCGCACCGGACGCATCTCGTGGAGCCGTACGCGGTGGCCGCGCTCGGCGAGCTGGTATGCCGCTTCGCTGCCTGCGAGTCCTCCACCAACGACGTCGATCGGCGATTCGCTCATCGACGGATATATACTGCCGCGGCTACGCCGCGGAAAACTGCTGCCGGCACATTCCGCCGAAGGCGGCCGTTATCCCGCCAGGGCCTCTGCTGGCTCTTCCGCGGTCTTGGGGGCGTCCCACTCGTTGCCGCACTTCATGCATTTGCGGTAGTCGCCGCGCGCCTTGGTGAATTTCATCTCCGCGCCCACGAACCCGCACTCGGGACACTTCTCGTTGACCGGCTTGTTCCACGCGACGAAATCGCACGTCTCGTTCGAGCACGCATAGAACGCGGTGCCGCGCTTCCGGGAGCGCCGCTCCACCAGCTCGCCGCC
>DATFHG010000116.1:0-29104 GCA_035248725.1 Gemmatimonadaceae bacterium
GGTGGTCGCGCATCACGTTGTCGGGCGTGAATGGGATGCCCGGGATGATGTGGCTGCTGCGAAACGAGAAGTCCGACGGATTGCCGACGTTCACGTGCACGCTCACCGTCTTCGCGAGCCAGCGGTCCGCGTCACCGCTCGCGCGCGCGTCATGCTGCAGGCGCGTGGACGCGGCGACCGCGGCGCGCAGCTCCAGCTGGCGCTCGCGCAGGTGGCGCGAGCGCGTTCCGTCGTCGCCCTTCAGCTCCATCGACGCGTGCAGCGGATTCTCGAGGATCGTGAGCCACAGCCGGCCGTCCGACGTCTCGTAGAAGTACTGGTCGTGCCAGATCATGTACATCGGCATGACGCCGGTGCTGTCGTAGCGCTTCACCGCCGCGGTGAGGGCGGGGAGGTATGCGTCGGCGACCATCTGGTAGCCGATGTCGTCGATCTTCCGCTTGAACCACGAGCGTCCCATGAACTCGTGGGTCCAGAGCACGTGATAGTCGCGCGCGGCGTAGATGGACCGCGCAATCTCGAGCGGCAGGTCCGTGCTGCGCATGTACGTGAGCGCATTCCGGTCCGTGAACGGATGGCCGACCACCCGTCCGATCAGCGAATCGACCTCGATCTGCTCGTCGTAGTCGGCGAGCGTGAGCGCGAGGTCCATCGGAAACCAGATCAACCGGCTGTCGCGCGACCGGTTCACGATCGCGCGCATGGGCGTGACCACGGCGTCGCTCCACGCGCGGAACGCGGCCCGGGTGGACGCGTACGCGTCACCGGTGATGTCGGTGGAGTCGTGCAGCCAGCGGTCGAAATCCCACGCGGCGCCGCCGGCGAGCAGGTCGACGTCCACGCGCTTCGCCCGTCCGAACACGGAGTCCACGGGAATGACGACGCGATGGAGCATCGCGATGCGGGCGCGATGCGCGGCCGCACGCGCGCGATTCGAATCGAGCACCTGCGCGAAGAGCCGCTCGAGCGAGGCACGCGATTCCTCCATCGCCGTCCGGTACGACGACGCCCGCGACGCCTGTCCCGCGGCGTCCGCATACATGTCCGCGTATGCCGCGATGATCGTGGACGCGTCTTCGATGGCGCGCGCGATCTGTTTTCCCGTGGGCGTGAGCGCACGCGGCGAATCGCGCGGCTGTGGCGGCGCGGGAAGCTCGACCGTCGTGCGCGACGGACGCGTGCGGCCGGCCAGGCGCTGGAACAACGGCGCGGCGAGTCCCACCCGCACGGTCTGGTCGCGGGCGGGCAACCAGTCCACCCGCAGCAGCGAACCGTGGCCGAGGATGCCGCCGCGGCGCAGCGCCGTCTGCCAGCTCACGATCGTCGCGACGCGGCGGTTCCTGATGTCCCAGTCGGCGCCGACGCTCGTCGCCAGCAGCCGCGACGACACGAGCGCGCGAATCCCCTGATCGCCGGTGCGCCCGACGGTGCCGTATCCCTCGAGGGTGCCGCCGATCAGGCCGAGCACGGGATTCAGCGCCTGGATCGGCGGTTTGTTCAGGGAATGGAAGACGCCGTACGTGAACGTGGCGGCGTCGACGTTGCGGTTGTCGTAGACCGTGCCTTGCACCGCCACATGCTGGCGCCAGATCGGGGGCTGGCCGAGCGAGTAGACGGGGTCGTTTCCCTGTGCGCCGGCCGCATCGATCGCGCATGCGCCGAGCGCGATCGCGAGAAGTGTCCGGCTCATGGCCGGCTCATGAGCAATCTCTGTGCGCGTCTAGCGGAGGATTTCTTCGGCGCTCTGGGCGTGGGATTCCATCTGCCGGCGCACCATGTCGAAATACACGCCGCGCGCCTCCATGAGCTCGCGATGCGCGCCGCGCTCGACGATGCGGCCATCCTCCATGAGCAGAATGAGGTCGGCGCGATGGACGGTGGACAGCCTGTGCGCGATGACGAACGTCGTGCGCCCCGCGAGCAGCTCCGCCATCGACGCCTGAATCATCTGCTCGCTCTCGGTGTCGAGGTTGCTCGTCGCCTCGTCCAGGATGAGGATCTGCGGCCGCGCGAGGATGGCGCGGGCGATGGCGAGTCGCTGCTGCTGGCCGCCCGAGAGCTTCACGCCGCGCTCGCCGATGGTCGTGTCGTAGCTCTGGGGCAGGCGCACGATGAATTCGTGCGCGTTGGCCCGCCGCGCGGCGTCCTCGATGTCGGCGTCGGTGGCGTCGTAGCGCCCGTACGCGATGTTGTCGCGCACCGAGCCATCGAAGAGGAAGACGTCCTGCTGCACGATCGCGAGCAGGTCGCGATACGTACGCAGCTTGAGGTCGCGGATGTCGGTGCCGTTCAACAGCAGCCGTCCGCGCGTGGGGTCGTGAAAGCGCGCGACGAGATCCGTGACGGTCGTCTTGCCCGCGCCGCTGCGTCCCACGAGCGCGACCACCGATCCGCCGGGCACGACGACGTTGAAGTCGCGCACCACCGGCGTCCCCGATCGATACTCGAACTCCACGCCCTCGAATCGCAGCTCCTTCACGAGGCGCGGCGCCGGCAGCGCGTGCGGCCGGTCCGGTTTGTCCGCCTCCATGCCAAGCACCTCGAACACGCGCTCCATCGCGGCGAGGGATCGCTGCAGCTCCGAGATGGAGTTCACGATGTTCCACACCGGATTCATGATGAGGAACACGTACCACTGGAACGCCATGATGTCGCCGATGGTGGCGCGTCCCATGATGCTCAGGTAGCCGCCGTACCAGATGATGACGACCGTCACCGCCATCTCGATCATCCCCCACGACGTCCAGAGGATCATCTCGCGCCGCGCGGCGAACAGCTCCTTCCGCAGGATGGTGTGCCGCGCGAGCATGTACGTCAGGAGCTCCTGCACCTCGCGACGGAACGCCCGCACGACGCGAATGCCGGAGAACGTCTCACCCACGCGACCGTCGGCGGCTTCGACGTCCTTGCGCACGGAACGGTAGATCGGACGGATCCGCCGCGAGAAGGTGAGGCTCATGACCATCACCGCGGGGATGATGGCGAGCGCCGTCACCGCCAGCCGCCAGTTGAGTGTGAGCAGCACCACGATCGCGATCAGCAACCGCACGACGGAGATGCTCGGCGAGATCACCGCGAGCTGCAGCAGGCCGGTGGTGGTCTCCACGTCGCCCGTGAGGCGCGAGAGGATGCCGCCCGTCTTCATCTCCCACAGCGTGGGCAGCGGGATGTGCAGCAGCCGGTCGTACAGCGATCGGCGCAGCGACAGCATGACCTTGGTGTTGAGGATGCGCTGCCGGTAATCCTTCAGCACGCCGATGAGACGCGAGCCGATGATGACCACCACAAAGACAGCGCCGGCGAGGTTGAGACGCAGCAGCCGTTGTGGCGTGTCGAGCTCCTTCGGCAGCAGCACGCGATCGACGATGAACCGCATGAACAGCGGCTCGACCATCTGCAACCCCGCGACGATGAGCGCGAGGAGGGAAACGCCGATGAGAGCAGTGCGGTGCGGACGCAGCCAGTGGAGGTACTCGCGGAGATAGGCGCGGCTCTTCGGGTTGCGCAGCCCCTTCTTGCCGTTGGCCTTCCCGTCGTCCGGCAGCAGCGCCCGTTCGGCGACGCCATCCGAGATCGCGTCGAGCCGCCGAGCCTTGTAGTCCCGGACGAACGTGTCGTAGCGGTGGCGCGAAAACCGAAGTGGTGTCATTCCGAGCGACGCGGGGAAGCTGCACGGCCGACGTGCAGATCCCTCGCTTCGCTCGGGATGACAAGCACGTCTCCCTGAAAGTACGGTCCCAGACGCAGGACCGCCGCCAGCGTGAAGCCGTCGATGATCTCGCCGCGCTCGCACGCGGAGCGCAGCTCCGAGTAGGTATACGAGACGATGCGGTCGATTGCTTCGGTGTCTTCCTGGTCGGGGGCGCCCGCGCGACGCACCGAGGCCAGGACGATGTGCGGCACCGTCTCCATCTGCGCGCCATCAGGCACCACGCGGCCCAGGTCGCGCGTGGCGGTCACCTCATACCCGATCTCCTCGCGCACCTCGCGTTCGGCGGCATCGCGAACGGACTCGCCGTACTGCCGGCCGCCCCGCGGTAGCTCACGCAGCCACATGCGCGCCGCATGGCGGAACTGGCGGACGAGCACGATACGATGATCCTCGCGCACCGGCGCCACGACGATGCCGTCGTCGTGCGTCGGTCCTCGGCGCAGTCGCATCTGCCGATTCTCGGCCTGGGCGCCGTCCCTCGGCGGGAAGCGCACGAGATCGTTGAACAGCTGCGCGGTTTCGCCCTGCCACACGCGATGTTCTTCGACGATCTCGATCTCGCCATCGCGAGCGCTTCCTGGCGAGATCCGCGCGTTCTCCGGCGCGTGCGTCATCAGCGGGGCAGGGTCGCGGCGCCGGTGCGCGGATCGAAAGTGGCGCCCGCTGGCAGCACGTGCATGACGATCCCGGACGCGCGCAGCAGCGTGTTCGACGCGGCGGTGCGCAGCGCACGGCGCGCGTCGTAAATCACGACGTCGCCCGCGCCTTCCACCGTCCACACACCGTCCGGGCTCACGACCAGCGCCGTGGACTCGTCGATGCCGACGCCGAGATGCGGTTCGCGCTCGATCACGAGCGAGATGAGCCGGTTGTGCCGCCGGCGGCGCACGAAGTGCTGATCCACGATCGCGTTCGTGAGAAACGCGAAGCCGGTGTCCGTGACAATGTTGTCGGCTTCGAGCGTGATGAATGCCGTGCTGGTGTCGGGACGGGCGCCGCCGGGACGCCGCTCGTCGCCGGTGATCATCACGGCGGACATGACGGCCGCTCCGGCCGACGTTCCACCGACCACGGCGCCCGCGGCGAAGCGTGCATGGATCGCGCTATCGACGCGCGTGCCGCGCAGCTCCCGCGTGAGCCGCACCTGATCGCCGCCGCCGAACCATACGCCGGTGACGCCGTCGAGCAGATGTACGATGGAATCCGTGTTCGCCTGCTGTCGCGTGATCCAGATGTTGCGGGCAGAGGCGCCGAGCGCGCGGAAATCGGCGGCCTTCTCCTCGCCGCCCTCGGCACCGTCTTCGCTGGCCTGCGCGAAGACGGCGATGTTGGCGTGGCCCGCGCCGCCGGCCAGCTCCACGAAGTGGCGGACCAGCGCCTCCGGCTGCGGCCCGCCGCCGACGATCTGCAGCGTTCCGCGCGGTGCGCCGGCGTCATACGACACGGTGCGTGGCGGCGTCGTTCGCGCGCACGCGCACGCACATCCAACGATGAGAAGCGATGTGAGTCGATGCACCCGCGAATGCTACTGGACGCGCCGAGCACTTACCACCGCTCCTTAGCTCTACCGCTCTACCGCTCTACCTCTACTCCAGCGTGCGCTTGCGCATGGCAGTGAGCTCGTCGTCGCTGAGGAGCTGCCACTGCGCGGGGTAGTCGGTGGTCCGCGTCCGCATGTCGCCCCACTCGAAGACGAGCGTGCGGGTCGTGCTCTCGTTCGCCGCGTCCGAGCCGTCCTGTTCGTAGACGGCCATCATGCCGACGCTCTTGCGTTGCACCAGACGGACGCGCGTCAGTCGCGCGCCGATCGTGCGCCGCCCTGTGGATTTTCGCTGCTCCACGTCACCCTCCGGCCCAACGGTACGGTCATACCGCCTGCGGCATCGCAGAGTGCTGCTGTCGCTGCAATGGGTAGGACGACGGACGTTGCCGCCGGTAATACGGCTCAGAGGGGGGCCACATCCGGCGGCACGAAGTCGGCGCGCGCCTCGCGCGAGAACAGCCGCTCGTTCGTGTAGTAGCGGAACGGAATGCTGCGGTCGTTCAGCTCCTCGATCACCGCGTTGAGGACGTCCACGAGCGGCGTGGCGTGGCTGTGGCGCGCCAGTGCACGATGGATCAACACCATGTACAGGCGCGTGAGGGTCTCGTGATACCCGACACGGATGGTGGCGCCCTCGGCCTCGTGATGCGCGTTCAGCGCCTGAATGCCGCGTCGCACCCGGTCGAGCGCGGTGTCGAAATCATGCCAGAGCAGATACCAGACGCCCATCGCGAGGTGCGCGCCGTGGTCCCAGTCGCCATGGGGCACGTGACCGGCCTCGAAGTTCGCGGCGAGCGCGCGCCATTCGTCGGCGGAGGCAAAGCGGCGCGGCGCCGCGGTGCTGGCGCCGCTCATCGCGGCACCCCGTCGAGGGGCACCTCGAGCGTTTCCTTCTCGGTGCGAAGCACGATGACCGTGCGCGTCCGGGCGACGGCAGTCGGTCCGTGCTTGAGTCGCTCGGTGAGCAGCGTCTCGAGCTCGTCGGTGCCGCGACAGCGCACCTTGAGCAGGAAGTCGTCGTCGCCGGCGGTGTGATGGCATTCGAGCACCTGTGGCAGGCGGGCGACGAGCTTGAGGAATGCCGCGCGGTGGCTGTGGCGCTCGAGGGTGACGGCGATGAACGCCGTCAGCGACGTGCCCAGGCTGGCGTGGTCGACGATGGCTGTGTAGCGCGTGATGACGCCGGTCTCCTCCAGCCGCCGGACGCGATCGGCTGCGGCGGGCGGCGTGAGGTCGAGGTGCTCGGCGAGCGCCGACCAGGTCATGCGTCCGTCCTTCTGCAGCAGGCCGACGGCTTTATAATCGATGGCATCCATCGCACAATAATACAAAAAACAATGCCGTAGCGCAAATATTACTTATAAACACAACAAGGCACCGGCGGAGGCGATACGAAGTCGCGTGGACGCGGAACGGCCGCGAATGCAGCAAATTCCTGCGCCCATGCCTCCCTGGTCGCAGCGGTATGACCCGCTCGGATCGCCGCTCGCGTCGACGCTCGTCGCCGCGCTGCCGGTTGTCGTGCTCCTCGGCGCCCTGGCCTCTGGCCGCGTGCGTGCCCACGTGGCCGCGCTGCTCGGACTCGCCACCGCCATCCTCTGCGCGACACTCATAGTCGGGATGCCATGGAGTGCCGCCGCTGCCGCCGCGGTCATGGGCGCGTGTTACGGGCTCCTGCCCATCGGATGGATCATCCTGAACACGATCTTTCTGTATCAGCTCACCAAGGAGCAGGGCGCCTTCGACCGCATGAAAGCGAGCATCGCCGGCGTGAGCGACGACAAGCGCGTCCAGCTCGTGCTCATCGCATTCGCGCTCGGCGCATTCTTCGAGGGCGCCGCCGGATTCGGGACGCCAGTCGCGATCACCGGCGCGATCCTCATCGGCCTCGGGTTTGGGCCGCTCGAGGCGTCCGGCCTCTCGCTGCTCGCGAACACCGCACCCGTCGCCTTCGGCGCCATGGGGACGCCGATCCTCGCGCTCGCCGGCGTGACGGGCATCGACGCGGGAACGCTGAGCAGGATGGTGGGTCGCCAGCTGCCGATGTTCTCGCTCGTCATCCCGTTCTGGCTCATCGCCGCGTACGACGGGCGACGCGGCGTGCGCGAGCTGTGGCCGGTGCTGCTCATTGCGGGGCTGAGCTTCGCGGTGCCGCAATTCCTCCTGTCGAACTATCACGGGCCCTGGCTGGTTGATGTCGTGTCCGGGCTGTGCTGCATCCTCTGCACGGCACTCTTCGCCGGCAACCGCGGGCGAGCGCGGCCCTCTCGCGTCACTCGGGATGACACGGGGAATAGTCGTGATGACGGGACGCTGGCGCGCGATGACGGAATCGCGTGGACGCCGTGGATCGTCCTCAGCATCGTCGTCTTCGTGTGGGGACTGCAGCCCGCGAAAGCGTGGTTGAATCGAGTGTTCGCGCCGCAGGTGCACGTGCCGTGGCTCGACGGCATCGTGCAACGCGTGCCGCCCGTCGTCGCCGCGCCACAGGTGGAAGCGGCGGTGTACAGCTTCAATCTCCTGTCCGCGACCGGCACGGCGATCCTCATCGCTGCCATCATCAGCGGGTTTGTGCTGCGCTACGATGTGCGCGGCCTGGCGCGTGCGTACGGCAGGACGCTCGCCATCGTGTGGCCGTCGCTCGTCACGATCGCGGCGATGCTCGCGCTCGGCTACGTCACCCGGTATTCGGGACTCGATGCCATCCTGGGGCTCGCGTGCGCGCGGACTGGCGTGCTGTACCCGATCTTCGGAACGATGCTCGGGTGGCTGGGCGTCGCGGTGACCGGCAGCGACACCTCATCGAATGTGCTGTTCGGCAGCCTGCAGAAGATCACGGCGACCCAGTTGGGATTGTCGCCGGTGCTGATGAGCGCCGCGAACAGCTCGGGCGGCGTGATGGGAAAAATGATCGACGCACAGAGCATCGTCGTCGCGAGCACGGCGACGCGCTGGTACGGACACGAGAGCCGGATCCTGCGATTCGTGTTCCTGCACAGCGTCGCGCTGGCGCTGCTGGTCGGGCTGCTCGTGACGCTGCAGGCCTACGTGCCTCCATTTACCGCGCTGGTGCCGTGACGCTACGAACGTCAGATCACGGGTGGGCCACCATGCCGACGTCGAACGTCCCGCTCTGGACGGCCCACGGGTATCCGCCCGCAGACGTGACGCAGAAACCCGTCCCGGAGAACGTTCCCACCGCGCGAGTTTCCGTCAGTGACGTGAGCGTGACGGTCCCCTCGGCGAGATAGCACGCGACGGCCGCGTCGTCATTGAACGGATCACTCGTCGTGCTGAACAGCGCTTCCACGCGCGTGCACGAGATGCCGAAGAACGGCGCGCAATTCTCGTAGATCGAGAGGCGTTCGCCCACGGCGCTGCTGCCCGGCCGCTGTCGATCGAGCACGATGAGCGCCTGATCCGACAGGCCATCCGCTCTCGCGATGTGCGCCTCGATGACGGTGTTGCGGTCGGACGGGTTCAGAAACCCGAACGCCCACGTCGTGGCGAGCTTGTCGTCACCGCTGGCGCCGGACACATAATGACCGGCGGCGGAGAACTGACCCTGGTCGTGCCCGAACGTGACGCTTCCATCGGCTTCGTCCGGAGGCCCACTCGGGTCCCCGCAGGCGAGCACGGCGATGGCGGCCAACAGGGCGATCTCCCGAAACGGTCGTGTGCGTGGCATCGCTGAGAATAACGAGTGGCACGCGCTACGCGCGAATGCTGATGACGTGAGGCTCGTGACCGGTGGCGGTCAGCAGGCGGACCACCGCGTCATGACTCAGCACCAGTGTCGCGTCGTTGCGGAGCGGATGCGCATGCAGGCTCGGCGCGGCCCACACGTCGGCATCGATGTACAGCTCCACCGCATGCTGCGCGTCGTTCACCAGCCCGAGCACGGTCACCGCTCCCGGCGCGACGCCGAGGTGCCGCTGAAGGCGTTCGGGTGACGCAAAGCTGAGACGATCCGCTCCGGCGGCCTCGGCGAACGCGTCGATGCTCACTGTTTTCGCGCAGGTGGTGACGAGGAGCAGATGCCGCTTTCCGCGCTTGTCGCGCAGGAACAGGTTCTTGGTGCGCGCGGCACCGGACTCCGGTACGTGTCGCGCTTCCTCGTCGCACGTGAACACAGGCGGGTGGTCGTGCTGCACATACGGAATGTCGTGGCGAGCGAGAAAATCGAAGACGTCCGTCATGCACTAAGAATGGCCCGGTTGGTCCCCGTCCGCACGCGCTGACGTCGCGCGTGAAACAAACTGGCGGCCCGATAGTCTTTCCTTACAACGTCACGGACTGGAGGCACGTCATGCGCATCGTCCACGTCGCAGTCGCCCTGTCGCTGATCACGCCCGCCGTGGCTGCGGGGCAGCAGAAACCGCGCAACGCGATCGATCGCGGGAGCATGCTGGTGGGCGGGTCCGCGAGTCTGAGCCGCACGACCATCGAAGACTTCTCCGAGACGATCATCAGCGTTGCGCCCGAGCTGCTGTATTTCGTCAGGCCGGGCGCCGCGCTCGGGGGAGCCGTGGGCGTGTCCTATTCTCAGATGCAGGGAGGAGGGAGTGATTGGGGATGGCGCGTCGGTCCGGCTGTTCGCTGGTTCTTCGCGCAGCCGGACTCGGTGCGGAAGGCGCTGCCGTTCGTCGGCGCGAACGTCGGTCTCGCCGGCAACAGGACCGATCTCGGCGGAGGCGACAACATCACCGGCACGGGTTGGACCGCCGAGGGATCCGCTGGAATTACGTGGATGGTATCACGTCAGGTGGGCCTGACGGGCACGCTGTACCTCGATCATGTGTCCAGCAAAGCCTCGTCCACGCTGTTTCCCACATCGGAAACCACATCCGCGACGAATTACGGTCTCCGATTCGGATTCGACGCGTTCGTGTTCTAACGCGCGCTAGTCAGCGCGGAGCGCGCTGACGGGATCGACGCTCGCGGCGCGGCGTGCCGGAATCCAGTTCGCCGCCGCGCCGACGAGTAGCAGCGCAACGGGCGCGGCGATGAGCGACACCGCGTCCGTTGGCCGCACACCGTACAGGAAGTTCTGCATCAGTCGTGTGCCGGCCACCGCGAGCGCCACGCCGAGCACGACACCGACGACCGCCGGTCGCATGCCTTGCGCGACGATGAGACGCACGACATCGCGCACGCGTGCGCCGAGGGCGATGCGGATACCGATCTCGTTGCGCCTGCGCGCCACGCCATACGCGGTGACACCGTAGACACCGATGGCCGACAGCAGCAGCGCGAGCATCCCGAACGATCCGAGCAGCAGCGTCACCATCCGTGGCGTCGACACGGATCGGGCAAATACGTCGCTCAACGTGCGAACCTGCGCGAGGGGCAGGTCCGGATCGATGGCCCGAATCGCGCCGCGAACGGCCGACGTGATCGACGCCGGGTCACCCGACGTGCGCGCCACGATCGTCAGCGCGCGCGGCGTGTTGCCGAGCGAGTCCGGCAGCGTCGCGAGGAATTGCGCGTACGGGATGATCATCTGCGGTCGGACATCCTTGTCGAGTCCGGAATGCCGGATGTCTGCCATGATGCCGACGACACGACGCCATACCGTATCGGCGATGCCGCCGAGCCGGATGTGCAGCCCGAGAGGATCGCGGTCCGCAAAGTATTTCCGGCGCGCGGCATCGTTGATGATCATCACCGGCTCAGCGTCACGCCGATCGCTGTCCAGCAGCGGTCGTCCGCGCAGGATCGGCGTACCGAGCGCGTCGAGATAGCCGGGCGTTGCGGATATCCAGTCGATTGCTGGTCCTTCCTTCCCGGGGGGCGCCGGCGGAACGCCCTCGATCGACACGCCCCAGTCGCCGAGCTCCGACTGCAACGGGAGCGCCGTCACACCACCCACCGCCTGCACGCCCGGAATCGCGTGCACCGCCACGGTCACCCGCTCGAACAGATCGCGGACCGCGCGCGAGTCCGCGTACTTCGCTGCCGGTGCGGACAGGCGGAAGCTCAGTGCGCGGTCGGGCACGAACCCGGGAGACACGCTGAGCAGGCGTGCGAAGCTCCTGGTCATGAGCACGGCGCCCGCCGTGGCAACGACGGCGAGCATGATCTCCGCGGCGATGAGCGCGCTGCGCATGCGAAAGACGTTGCGGTCGGAGGTATTGCCGCGCCCCTCCTTCAGCGTCCCGCCGATCGCGCGCATGGTGTGGAGCACCGGCGCGAGCCCGAAGAGCAAGCCGGTCAGCACCGCGACGGCGGCAGCGAAGGCGAGCACGCCCGCGTCGATCCTGAGGTCGTCCACGCGCGGAAGGTTCGCGAGGTTCGCGCGCGACAGCGCGCGCGTGACGCCGGTCGCGATGACGACGCCGAGCACACCGCCGGCGAGCGACAGCACTACGCTCTCCGTGAGGAGCTGGGCCGCAATGCGTCCGTTGCTGGCGCCGAGCGCGGTACGCACGGCGATCTCGCGATGCCGGGTCTCGGCGCGCGACAGCAGCAGGTTGGCGACGTTCGTGCAGGCGATGAGCAGCACGAAGCTCACCGCGCCGAGCAGCACGAGGAGAATCGGCCGGATGTCTCCGCGCACCTGGTCCGCCATGGATACGAGCGTTACGCCGAACTCCGGCCCATACGTGTTCGGGTGCTCCACCTTGAACCGCTCGATGAACGTGCTGATGCGCGACTGGGCCTGGTCGAGCGTGACGCCCGGACGGAGGCGCGCCACCGCGTTCAGGTAGTGACTGCCGCGATCGTCTTCGCGCGGCGGACCGAGCTGCAGCGGCAGAAAGACGTCCGCGCGGTCGCCGGCGAACTGGGTGGGCAGGCGGAACGCCGCGGGCATGACGCCGATGACGAGCACCGACGCTCCGTTCACCTGGATCGGCGTGCCGATGATGGCGGGGTTGGCGGCGAAACGACGGCGCCAGAAGTCCTCGCCGAGCAGGATGACGCGCGGCCCGTTGGGGACGTCTTCGACGCGCGTGTACGGCCTGCCGAGCATCGGACGCGTGGCCGTGACGTCGAAGATGGAGGCCGTCGCGTACCCCGCGTTGACGCGCTCCGGATCTCCCTCGCCGCCGCTGATGTTCGCTGCGCCGGTGCTGAACGCCGATACGCTCTGGAAGACGTCGGTCTGCGCGACGTAGTCGTAGTATTCCGCGCCGGACAGCCATGTGCGCGGCCAGTTGGTCCAGTGCGTCCAGATCATCGCCATGCGATCGGCATCCGCGTAGGGAAGTGGACGCAGGATCACCGCCTGCACCACGCTGAAGATGGCGGTGGTGGCGCCGATCCCGAGCGCCAGCGTCAGCACGATGGCCGCGGTGAATCCCGGCCGGTTCCGGACATTGCGCAGCGCGTAGCGCGCGTCGCGTGCCAGCGTCTCGAGACGGTCCTGTGCGCTCATGTGTCGCTCCCTCCGCGCGGCCGATCGCCGCAGGTCTCCCCGAATGACGTCGAGGTCGCGCTCGCTGGTGATGCCGAAACGGCGCCGCGCTTCCGCCATCGCGTCGTTCCGCGACATGCCGCGGCGCACGAACTGTTCGGCGCGCGTCTCGAGATGAAACGCGATCTCCGCGTCGATGTCCTCCGGGCGCGCGCGGAAGAGCGGAAGCCGGAGCAGCCGGCGGAAACGCGGAGCGTTCACGCGGTGCGGCTGGCCGTGGTCAGCACCGTGGTGAGCGTTCGCGCGTAGGTGACCAGCTTTTCGGATTCGTTCCTGAGCCACGCACGCCCCTTGGTGGTGACGCGGTAATACCGTGCGCGACGATTGTTCTCCGTGACGCCCCATTCGGAGGTGATCAGTCCGCGCTCCTCCATGCGGTTGAGGGCGTGATAGAGCGCCGAGTCCTCGACGCCCAGATGGCCGCCGGAGCGGTCTTCGAGCCAGGTGATGATCTCGACGCCGTGCATCGGCCCCCACGACAGGGTCTTGAGGACGAGGACGTCGAGGGTGCCTTTCAGGAGCGGGTTGCCGGTGGCGGGCATATGCTTGGGCTAGACGTTACCCCTAGAGTCTGGGGGAACTGAGCCCGCCGCGCAAGGGGGCCTTGCGCCCGGTCGTGCGCGCGTGATAGTGTAGGCCCATGACCACGCGGCGCGACTCCCAGCTGTATTACCGCGGCTATTCGTACGCCTCCTTTCCGGGGCGGCCGAGGTCGTGCGCGTGAGTTCATGAACTGAGCTGGTACGCACCGATCCACGGCCGCCCCTTCCGGGGCGGCCTTTTTGTTTGGCGGAGACCCCATGATCATCATCACGAAGTCGAACATCAGCGAAGCCGAGCTCGATCACATCCGCGAGCGGATCGAGCAGATCGGTCTGCGCACGCACATTTCGCGCGGCGAGAAGCGCACGATCATCGGCTGCATCGGCGACGAGTCGAAGCTGAGCGACGTGCCGCTGCTCTCGATGCCCGGCGTCGAGTCGGTGACGCCCGTGCTCAAACCCTACAAGCTGGCGTCACGCGAGTTCGCCGCGTCCCCCACCGTGGTCAAAGTCGGGGATTCGCCGGACACGCATATCGGCGGCGCGGTGCTCGCGATCATCGCCGGACCGTGTTCCGTCGAGGGCGTCGACATGCTGCACGAGACGGCCCGCGGCGTGCGGGCGGCGGGGGCGCGCCTGTTGCGCGGCGGCGCGTTCAAGCCGCGCACGTCGCCGTACGCGTTCCAGGGACTCGGCACGTCCGCGCTCAAGATGCTCGCCGGTGTGCGCGCGGAAACGGGGCTCCCGGTCGTCACGGAAATCATGGATCCGCGGCAGGTGGAGACGGTCGCCGAGCACGCCGACGTTCTGCAGATCGGCGCCCGCAACATGCAGAACTTTTCGTTGCTCTCGGAGGTGGGAAAGGTGCAGCGGCCGGTGCTGCTCAAGCGCGGACTCTCGGCCACGATCACCGAGATGCTCATGGCCGCGGAGTACGTGATGGCGCAGGGCAATCGCGACGTCGTGCTGTGCGAGCGCGGCATCCGCACCTACGAGACGGCGACGCGCAATACGCTGGACATCGCCGCGATCCCCGTGCTCAAGAAGGAGACGCACCTGCCGGTCATCGTGGATCCCAGCCATGCAGGTGGACGTGCGGACCTCGTCGCCCCGCTCGCGTTCGCCGCGATCGCGGCCGGTGCGGACGGCCTCATCGTCGAAGTACACCCGCGGCCCGCGGAGGCGCTCTCCGATGGCGATCAGTCGCTCTCGATCGACAGCTTCGCGTCCATGATGCGCGAGCTGCGGCCCTTCGCGCACGCCGCCGGGCGTACGCTCCCCGCGGCGGAATCGGCGGAGCTGACGCCGGCATGACGACGTCGCCGGAGCTGGGGAAGCTGCGCGAGCAGATCGAGGCGGTGGATCACCAGCTGATCCAGCTCATCGCCGAGCGCGTCGCGCTGGCCCGTCAGGTGGGCGTCGCCAAGCGGGCGACGGGCATGGCGACCCTGGATCACGTCCGCGAGGCCGCCGTCGTGCGGCGCGCGGTGACCATCGCCCGCGACGCCGGCCTCACCTGCGACGACGAGATCCGCCAGATCTTCTGGCAGCTGATCGGCCTCTCGCGCCGCGCGCAGACGGAGGACTAGCCGGCTCGTGCGACGATGTATTGATCGATCTTTCCGTCCGGACGTGTCATGGTCGTGAGGTCCATGACGACGCCGCCCGCGACGATGCGATATGAGCGGATCGTCATGCCGCCACGCAAGGCGTCGCCCTGCGCGGTGAACTCGGTCGGCGCGCCGAGCGGCTTGAGGCTGGCCGCATAGTCCGCGATCACCTGCTGGGTGAAGTACGCGTTGGCGTCCATCGTGAAGAGCGAGCGATCGATCGTGCCGTTCATCAATCCCTCGTAGATGCGACGCGCCTGGTCGCGCGCGGACTGCGACGCCTGCGTCACCGCGCCCGCAAAGAGGATGTTGCCGATCCGTGCCGCGATCTGGCTCGGGGCGCCGGCCGCGCCAGGATAGATGTTCGTGAACACGACGATGGCGGCAGAGTCCTCGGGGAAGATCTCGTTGTCCGTCGTGTAGCCCGACACCGCACCATTGTGCGAGATGCGCCGGTGCCCGTTGAACGAGCCGACGCTCACGCCGAGGCCGTACCGCGTGGGCAGTCCGCTGTTGAGCAGCATGTCCGTCTGCTGCGCGCGGTACGACTCGGCGCGGAGGATCGAACGGTTGATGACCGAGAGATCCCACAGTGCGAGGTCATGCGCCGTCATCGACAGCTCGCCGGCGGCGAACAGCCATCCCGGCGCCTCCTTCGGCGCCGGCCGCAGCGGCCCGAGCGCATTGCGGAGATATGGCGCGGCGTCGTTCGCGGTGAGCGGAGCGGCGTTGAAGTCCGCCACCGACGTCATGTGGAGCGGCGCGAAGATCCGCTGGCGGAGGAAGTCCACCAGCGGCATGCCTGTCGCCTTCTCGATGATGGCGCCGGCGATCACGTAGTTCGTGTTGCTGTACTGCCACTTGCTGCCGGGCTCGAAGTCGAGCGGTTTGCCGTTACCGGCCCAGCGCTGCATGATCGCGTCCGCGGTCGTCGGACGCTGCATGTCCGTGAAGACGTAATCCTGGGGCCAGTAATCCTGGTATCCCGCGGTCATCGATAGCAGTTGGCGGATGGTGACCTCGTCCGCGCGTGTGAGCTGCGGCAGCCACTTCGACACATGGTCATCGAGCGAGAGCTTGCCCTCTTCGGCCAACAGCAGCATCGCCGTCGCGGTGAACTGCTTGGAGACCGACCCGATCGCGTAGCGCATGGCTGGATTCGCTGGCGTCCGCGGATCGAGGCGCCCATTGCCATAGCCCTGCTCGTACACGATCTGGCCGCTGCGCACGATCGCGATCGATGCGCTCGGCGCGCCCGTGCCCGCGAGGACCGCGCGCGCCACGCTGTCGATGCGCGCTCGCTCGGTGGTGGTGAGCTGTTGTGCCGGTGCGACCGAGGTCGCCAGGACCGTCGCGGCGAACGTTACCGTGAAATGGAGGCGCATGGTCTACGTAGAGTGGTGGCCGGCGATCGGCTTGTCGAGCATACCGGTTGAGACGCGGAAACCATGGCGCAGGTACAGCGGACGACTGCGTTCCGTCGGCCACAGAATGACCGAATCGATGCGTCGCACTTCACAGAACGCGAGCGCGTCGGCGAGCAGCATCGAGCCGATGCCGCGGTTGCGCGCGTTGGCACACACGCAAAAGCTGGAGACATACGCATGTTCTTCCGGATTCCCGTTCGGGTTCGGGATCTTGGGAATGCGGTAGAGCCAGAGGGAGCCAATGATCCCCGTGTCATCTTCGGCGATCCAGCAGAGCCACTGTCCGTCCCGCAACGCATGGGTCATCCAGTCGGCCGCGCGCCGGATGAACGCAGCGCGTTCCTCCTGCGGCGCGATGAGCTCGGCCCGGAATTCGTAGCGCAGCCGCGCGAGTGCGCCCGCATCGGCTTCCGTCGCATGCCTGATGATGGCTGGAGCGGACATGCGGGGGAGCGTATCCTGAGCCGCATGAAAGGCGCAACCCTCACGTTGGCGTGCATGCTCGCCGCAGCGACGGCTGGAGCGCAGGTGCTGGACAAGCACGCGCTGTTCGCGCGACAGACGTTCTGGGACAACCGTGACTTCGACTGGTTCGCGGCGCGCATTCCGGTGTTCGAGTCCCCGGACACCGCGATCGACGCCACGTACTACTACCGCTGGGAGCTGCTCACGAAGCACCTGACGTACGGTTCGCCGGCAACCGGCTACACGTTCACCGAATTTCTCGACCGGCCATTCTGGTCGGGCGCCTACGGCGCGATCAGCTGCCCGCTCGGCCACCAGTTCGCGGAAGTGCGATGGCTGAATGACCGGCGCATCATCGACGACTTCGCACGCTATTGGTTCGAGACGCCCGGCGCGCAGCCGCGGAGCTACAGCAACTGGTACGGCGATGCGATGTGGGGCACGTACGCCGTCCTGGGCGACACGTCGTTCCTGCGCGCCGTCCTTCCTTATATGAGGCGCCAGTACGACGGCTGGGTTGCGGAGCACTGGGACGGGCGCCATCGCATGTTCCGCTGGGACGGGCTGCACGACGGCATGGAGCGCAACATCAACAGCCGCTTGACCGCGGACATCGACGAGGGAGCCGAGGGGTACCGGCCGACGCTGAACAGCTACATGTACGCGGATGCACGCGCGATCGCGCGGGCTTCGCTCGTCTTCGGCGACAGCGCCATCGCGCGCGAGTTCGCCTTCCGGGCCGCGGAGATCAAACGCCATGTACAGGACGAGCTCTGGGACGAGCGTCGCGAATTCTTTTTCCACCAGTTCGCCCATGACGAGCACACGGTTCTGCGGATCGCGCCCACGGATTCCGGAAATCCAGCGCCGGACAGCCTGCGCATTCGTGGGCTGAGTCGCACCTACGAGTCGGGACCGTTCGCGGGCGACGATCACGGGCGCGAGCTCATCGGCTACGTCCCATGGCAGTTCGACCTTCCCGACGCCGGCCGTGGGTACGAGCGGGCCTGGCGATTCGTGATGGACACGAGTGCCTTCGGCGCGCCGTTCGGGCCGACGACCGTCGAGCGCCACGATCCACAATTTTATGTGTCGCCGAGGTGCTGCTGGTGGAGCGGCAACTCGTGGCCCTACGCGACGACGCAGACGCTCGTCGCGATGGCGAACCTGCTGAACGACTACACGCAGGGTTACGTGACTGCCGGGGACTGGATGTCGTTGTTCCGGACGTACACGCGCACGCAACGCAAGGACGGCGCACCGTACATCGCCGAAGGCGCGAACCCATTCAGCGGTTCGTGGGCGGGCTTCGACACGCCGGGACACAGCAATCACTACTTCCACTCCGCCTACATCGACCTCGTGATCACGGGCGTGGTCGGACTGCGTCCCCGCGCGGATGATTCGGTGGAGGTGAACCCGCTCGCGCCGCGCGAGTGGGCGTATTTCGCGCTCGACGACGTGCGGTATCACGGCTATCGGCTGTCGATTCTGTGGGATCGCGACGGCACCCGCTATGGTCGCGGGCCCGGCCTCACGGTCATGGCCGATGGACGCGTGATCGGGCGCGCGCCGGAGCTGGGTCGCGTGGTCGCGTACGTCGGGCGCCCGCGGATCGCACGCGATGCGGCGCCAAGGCTCGACAACGTCGCCGTGAACAATGACAAGGCGCCACTCCCGCGCATCGCCGCGTCATTCGCTGATTCCGCCGACGACCCGCGTCGGGTCGTGGACGGGAATTACTGGTATCACGTCATGCCGCCGAACCGCTGGACGACGGTGGGCTCGCCGCACGCGCAGGACACGCTGACGATCGATTTCGCCACTGCGCGCGAAATCCGCCGCGTGTCACTCTATCTGCTCGACGACGGCGAGGCCTCTCGTGTTCGCGCGCCGATGCGTTATGACGTGCAGCTCTGGACTGGCAAGGACTGGTCTTCCGTCCGCCCGCTACGGCGTCCGATTCCGCCCACAGGCCATCGCGCCAACATCGTGGACATCAAGCCGACGCAGGCGTCGCGCATTCGCGTGATCCTTCAACCTCGGGCAGGGTTCGCGAGCGGACTGTCGGAGCTCGAAGTCTGGGCGATGCCGATGCCGTGAATGCCAAATGGCGCGCGATCTTTGGCCGCTCTACAATTCGCGCATGACCATCGATCGCAGAGACTTTCTCGCGCGCGCCGCCCAGCTCGGCGCGTTTTCTTTGGTGAACAGCGGATCCCTCGCGGACCTGCTCTCGAGGAATGGCAGATCCCTAACTTCGCCCGGGCTGACTGACGGCGCGCTCGGGATGAACGCCGCGGAGGCCGCGAAATATCCGTTCACGTGGCGGATGCTGGGCCCGTTCCGCGGCGGACGCTGCGCATCCGCGACCGGTGTGCCCGGCCGGCCGAACGAGTTCTACTTCGGCGCCGTGAACGGCGGCGTCTGGAAATCGATCGATGCGGGCCGAGTCTGGACGCCGGTCTTCGACGCCCAACCCGTCGCGTCCATCGGCGCGATCGTCGTCGCGCCATCCGCGCCGGAGACCGTGTACGTCGGCACCGGTGAATCGACGCTGCGCGACTCCGCCGGTTTTGGCAATGGCGTCTACAAGAGTACGAACGGCGGCAAGAGCTGGACGCACCTCGGGCTCGAACAGACGCACCACATCGGCAAGATCGCCGTACACCCGACCGATCCCAACGTCGTGTTCGTGGCGGCGATCGGAAAGCTGTATGCGGCGAATCCGGAGCGCGGCGTATTCCGATCGCGTGACGGCGGACGTACATGGACCCGCGTGCTCGGCGACGAGAACGTCGGTGCAGTGGAAGTGGTGATCGACCCGACGAATCCGCGCGTCGTCTACGCGGGTCTCTGGAACACGCGCCGCCCACCATGGTTCACGTACGCACCGACGAACGGTCCCGGTGGTGGCCTCTTCAAGTCAGTGGATGGCGGCACGACGTGGCGGCGTCTCACGCGGGGCCTGCCGGCGGAGGGCATCGGTCGCACCGGCATCGCGGTGGCGCCCAGCAATCCACGGCGTGTCTATGCCGTCGTCGACTGTCTGCTCGCCGAGCCCGGAGCAGTCGCGCCGCCGCCGAATCCGAACGCGCCGCCAGGCGCGCCTCCGCCACAGCCGCCGCAGCAGGGCGGTGTGTTCCGCTCCGACGACGCCGGCGTTACCTGGACTCGTCTCTCCAACGATCCGGCGCTGTGGGGACGCGGCTGGTACTTCGAGAAGATCAGCGTCGATCCGAAGCACGCCGACGTGATCTACGTGCCGAACGTCGCCGTCAATCGCTCGCTGGACGGCGGCCACTCCTGGCAGGTGATGCGCGGCTCACCGGGTGGCGATGACTACCATCAGGCGTGGGTGTCGCCCGACGACACCAACACGATGGTCGTGGCCAGCGATCAGGGCACCATCATCACGCATAACGCGAAAGACCCCGATCCGCGCAACATCACGTGGAGCTCGTGGCTCAACCAACCGACGGCGCAGCTCTACCACATCTCGGTCGACTATCGCATGCCGTACTGGGTGACGGGCGCCCAGCAGGACAGCGGCGCCGTCGCGGTGCGCTCGCGCGGCAAGTTCGCCGCGATTTCCACGCGCGAGTGGGAGCCGATCGCGCCCGGCGGCGAGAGCGGCTACACCGCCGGCGACCCGAATCATCCGGGCGTCGTATACGGCGGTAACGGCGACCGGTGGGATCTCGAGACGAATCGACCGGTGCCGGGAACGACGGCGCCGCAGAATCCGGAAGGGGAAGCGCCGCGCGAGGACTGGACGCAGCCCCTCGTGCTGTCGAAGGCCGATCCGTCCGCCCTGTACTATGCGAATCAGTTCCTGTTCAGATCCACGGACGGCGCGCGCACGTGGACGCGCATCAGCCCCGATCTCACGCGCAAGGAGATCGTCGTGCCGCCGACGCTCGACGCAGTCGCCGCGGACCAGGTGGATCGCAACGGCAAACGCGGTGTCATCTACACGATCGCGCCGTCACCGGTCACCGCGCCGATGATCTGGGTTGGCACGGACGACGGGCTCATTCATCTGACGCTCGACGGCGGCGGCAGCTGGCAGAACGTGACACCGAGTGCCGTCGCGCCGTGGAGCCGCGTGACGATGATTGCCGCGTCGAAGCACGACGCGAACGTCGCATACGCCAGTGTCGATCGGCACCAGCTGCAGGACTACGAACCGTACATCTACAGAACGCGCGATCAGGGAAAGACCTGGCAGCGCATCAGCAATGGGCTTCCCGCCGGTGTGTACGTGCACGTGGTGAAGGAGGATCCGGTGCGACGCGGGCTGCTGTTCTCGGGTACGGAGCGCGGAGCGTTCGTGTCGTTCGACGACGGCGACTCGTGGCAGCCGCTGCAGATCAATCTGCCGGTCACGTCGGTGCGCGATTTCGAGATCCACGACAACGATCTCGTCGTCGGCACGCACGGGCGCGGCATCTGGGTGATCGACGACATCGCCACGCTGCGACAGATGACGTCCTCGTCGCTGGCGGGCGACGCGTATCTGTTTCGTCCTTCGGACCGCGTGGTGTACTACCCCACCAGCGACGACGGCACGCCGGTGCAGAAGGACGAGCCGATGACGTCGCAGGGTCCGGATGGCATTCCGATCGACTACTACCTGAAGTCGTCGGCGCCGGTGACGATCGAGATTCTCGACGCGGCAGGCACCGTGGTGCACCACGCGTCGAGCACGGACGAGCCTGCGCCAGCGCGGCGTGGTCGCGGTACGCCGGGCGGCTTGCCTCGGGTCTCACCGCTGTGGCAGCAGACTCCGGAACCCATCGGTGCGACACCGGGGATGCATCGCGTCATCTGGGTGCCGATCAGGGACACGGGCGGCCGAGGAGACGGTTTCGGTGCACCGCCGACGCTGATGACCGGGCCCTTCACGGTGCGTCTCACCGTGAACGGCACCTCCCAGACTCAGACCTTCACCGTGCGTCCCGATCCACGTCCGTTGCCGACGTAGGCTCTCGCCGCGCGCCGAAAAACACGAACACAGCGCCGAACGCGAGGAGCACCAGGCCCCACCAGAGGTTCACGTTGAGGCCGAGGGACTTCGTGTAGATCGCGTGGTCGGCGAGCATGCCGTACACCACGAGCATGACGCCGATCACGACGAAGAGCGCGCCGATGGGAGTGCGGATGTCGACGCGCATCAGAAGAACACCACGTTGAGCACGACGGTCATCACCAGCACGATCGCCGCGAGACCGCCCGGATGCTTGTACCACGGCAGTCCTTCCGTGCGCGGGCGCTCCGTGAGCGAGTACACGAGACCGCGCAGCTCGTCATCCGCGCGCGGTCGCGTGGCCAGGCTCACCAGAATCGTCACCACCATGCACGTGGTCCACGCGAAGATGGCCGTCCAGAAATTCTGGGCCATCTCGCTGGGATAGCGGTGCACGACCGCGCCCAGCCACCCGCCCTTGATACCGGCGTGTGCCAAGGCCGGCAGCGTGATGCCGTGATGGATCGCGGCGGCAACAGTACCCGCGAGGAGTCCCGTGAACGCGCCATGTCCCGTGGTGCGTTTCCAGAACATGCCGAGCAGGAACGTCGCGAACAGCGGCGCGTTCACGAACGCGAAAACGAGCTGCAGCATGTCCATGATGTTGTTGAATCGCGTCGTCGCATACGCGGTGGCGATGGACAACGCGACACCGACGACCGTGGCCATGCGCCCGACCCAGACGAGATGTCGATCGCTCGCATCCCGGCGCAGGTAGGCCTGGTAGATGTCGTACGTCCAGACGGTATTGAAGGCGGTGACGTTGCCCGCCATTCCGGACATGAACGACGCCATGAGCGCCGTGAGTCCGAGGCCCAGCAGCCCGGGCGGAAAGTAGTGCCCGAGCATCATCGGGATGGACATGTCGTAGTTGTACGACCCGTCCGCGAGCTTCGGGAGCGCGAAGCCAGTGCGACCGCCACCCGTGGTGAGCGCGATGGCGATCATGCCTGGCAGGATGACGAGCGCCGGAAAGAGCATCTTCGGAAACGCCGCAATGAGCGGCGTCCGTCGCGCCGCCGACATCGACTCGGCAGCCATGGCGCGCTGCACCACCAGGAAGTCGGTCGTCCAGTAGCCGAACGAGAGCACAAAGCCGAGTCCCATCGCGAGCCCGAACCATTCGACGCCCATCGGATTCGCCGAGGGATCGCCCATGTGCCGCCATGAATCCGTCCACGCGCCGGCCGCGAAACCGTGCTGTGTGGCGGTCAGTGTGAGACGCTGTGTCAGACCGCCCCAGCCGCCGACGTCCTGCAGCCCGAGGAACACGAGCGGCAGCAACCCGGCGACGATGAGAAAGAACTGCAGCACTTCGTTGTAGATCGCCGACGTCAGCCCGCCGAGGAGGATGTACGCGAGCACGATCACCGCGGACACGATGACGCTGAAGTTGAAGCTCCAGCCGAGCAGCGCGGTGAGCAGCAGTCCCATCGCGTACATCGAGATGCCCGACGAGAACACGGTCATCACCGCGAAGGAGATCGCGTTCAGGCCGCGCGTCTTCTCGTCGAAGCGCAGGCGGAGATACTCCGGCACGGAGCGAGCGCGCGAGCCATAGTAGAATGGCATCATGAAGACGCCGACGAACGCCATCGCCGGGATCGCGCCGATCCAGTAGAAGTGGCTCGTCGCGATGCCGTATTTCGCGCCGGACGCCGCCATACCGATCACCTCCTGCGCACCCAGGTTCGCGGAGAGGAATGCGAGTCCGGCCACCCACGCCGGAATCGAGCGACCGGACAGGAAGAAATCGGTCGAGCTCTGCGTGTACCGTCGCAGCAGAAAGCCGATCCCCAGTACGAACACGAAGTACGTGGCGATGATGACGTAATCGATCGCCGCGAGATGCAGCTGGTTCATCGGCTCACCGGAGTCACGCGGAGCATGGCGGCGCCGTGTGCCGGAACGGTGGTGCTGAAGCGGCCGTCGAACTCACCGAGGTCGGCATGGGTCCAGAGATCGCGCACACGCGCGCGGCCCGAGACGCGCAGCCGCCACCAGCTCGCCGAGATCGGCGTGGCGAGCGCGCTGCGATTGAAGAGCACCACCGCGCGCGATCCATCCTTCAGCGGCTTCATGAACACCTGCAGCCCCTCGGTGTTTTCCTCCACCAGACGCCCCTGTACGCCGAGCGAATCCTGGTCGACGGCGATGACGTCGCGATTGGTGAGGATGTCGCGCGTCGACGGCGACATGGCGCGGAGATCATTGCCGGCGATGAGTGGCGCCGCCATCACGGCCCAGAGGCTGAAGTGCGCGCGATACTCGTCGTCCGTCATCCCGCCGTTGCCCACCTCGAGCATGTCGGGATCGTTCCATGCGCCCGGACGCGCGGCGTCCGCGTATTGTGCGTTGAGATCGAGGAGCGACAGCATGCTCGCCCATCGGTCTTCGATGTCTGTGGTCGTCCGCCACAGGTTCCCCGTGCTCGGGCCCCAGCGCCACGGCTCATCGGAGCCCCACTCGCAGATGCTGAGGACGATGGGCCGGCCGCTGGCGAGCAGGGCGTCGCGAAACTTCGCGTACTGGGTGGGCGCGTCGAGCCCCTCCGCGTTGCACCAGTCTTCCTTCACGTAGTCGACGCCCCATTCGGCATACGTGCGCGCGTCGATCTGCTCGTAGCCATACGTGCCCGGGCGCCCCTGACAGGTGCGGCGGCCCGCGTCGGTGTAGATGCCGAACTTGAGCCCTTTGGAGTGCACGTAATCGGCGACGGGCTTGATGCCACCGGGAAAGCGCGAGCTGTCCGCCACGATGCGGCCGGACTTGTCGCGTGCCACCTGCCAGCAGTCGTCGATGACGACGTACTGGTAGCCGGCGTCGCGCATCCCGCTCGACACCATGGCGTCCGCCATTCCACGGATGAGCTCCGCGCTCACGTTGCAGCCGAAGCGGTTCCACGAATTCCACCCCATCGGCGGTGTGCGCGCGAGGCCGTTGTCGTGCGTGGGGCGTGGCGCCGTACTGGCTGCTGTGGCCGCGACGTACGCCACGCCACAGGCCAGAACCGTCAGCAATCGTCTCGTCATGTTTTCGGTGGTTGATAGCTCCCGACTTCGGTGTGGAACGGGACGGCAAGTCTGTTCCAGCCGTTGATCGCGATGACGGCCAGCGTAAGGTTCACCAGCTCGCGTTCATCGAAGTGTTGGCGCACCTCGCGCTGCAATGCGTCGTCCGGTGGACCGGACGCAAGCAGCGTGAGTGCTTCGGCCCAGGCAAGCGCGGCCCGCTCGCGCGGCGTGTAGAATGGGGCCTCGCGCCACGCACTCAGGACGTAGATGCGCTGCTCCGTCTCACCGGCCGCGCGCGCGTCCTTCGTGTGCATGTCGACGCAGAAGCCGCAGCCGTTGAGCTGTGAGGCGCGGATCTTGACGAGCTCGATCAGCGATTTCTCCAGTCCGCACGTGCGCACGAAGGCCTCCACCTGGGCCTGCGCGCGGTAGGCATCCGGCGACGCCTTCGCGTAGTCGAGGCGGAACTCGACGCCGGGCGTCATCGCGTCACTCCAAACGTGAATACGGTGCGCGAGTGGAACGTCTCACCCGGGCGGAGCGTCGTGGAAGGGAACGACGGATGGTTCGGCGAGTCGGGGAAGTGCTGCGTCTCCAGGCAGAAGCCGAAGCGATGCGCGTACACACGGCCGGCTTTGCCCGTGATCGTGCCGTCGAGGAAGTTGCCGGAATAGAACTGCAGCCCCGGCTGATCGGTCGAGACGTCCAGCGTGCGACCGGTGGTCGGCTCGACGACGCGCGCCGCGTGCCGCATGCCGCTGCCGTCGAGCACCCAGTTGTGATCGTAGCCGCCACCGAAGCGCAGTTGCTGATCGTTCTGTGCGATGCGCTCGCCGATGGCGTGTGGTGAACGGAAGTCGAAAGGGGTGCCGGTGACGGGCGCGATCTGTCCGGTGGGAATCAGCGTCGAGTCGACCGGCGTGTACGCGGTGGCGTCGATCTGCAGCTCGTGGCCCAGGATGTCGCGCCTCCCCTGGCCGGCAAGGTTGAAGTAGCTGTGCTGCGACAGATTCACGACGGTCGCTTTGTCGGTGGTGGCGGCGTAGTCCACGCTGAGTTGATCGTGATCGTCCAGTGTGTATGTCACGCGCACGTCGAGCGCGCCGGGATACCCCTGGTCGCCGTCCGCACTCTTGTACGTGAGCACCACGCCGGCCGCGCTGTCCCGGTCGAAGGGCTCGGCCCGCCACACCACCTTGTCGAAGCCGCGCACACCGCCGTGCAGGGAATTCGGCCCGTTGTTCACGGGCAGCTGATACGTGCGCCCGTCCAGCGTGAAACGTCCCTTCGCGATCCGGTTCGCGTAGCGGCCGACGAGGGCTCCGAAATACGGTGAGTCCTTGAGATATCCGTCGAGCGTGTCGAAGCCGAGCACGACGTCGTCGAGCTTTCCCGAACGGTCGGGCACCCGCAACGACGTGATGATTCCGCCATACGTGATGACGTGCATCGACGCGCCGCGCGCGTTCGTGATCGTGTATCCGTCGACCACGGTGCCGTCGGCGAGCTTTCCGAAGGGCGCTTTGCTCACGCGCGGCGCGGGGTGAAGTGCGGACGCGGCCGGCGATTGGCTATCGGGAACGAGTGTGATCGTGGTGAAGTCGTCCGCATCCGGCCGGGCAGCGGGAAAAGAAACCTCCATGTCGCGCGGTATGCCGTTCTGCCACAGCGTCAACGCGTACGTGCGACCGGCGCGACCCTCGAGGGACGCCGAATACTGGCCGTCGCGCTCCCGCTGCGCGAGGATGCGCGGGGACTCCGACCGCTCGCCGATCGCCGCCGAGGGACGCGTGGGCACGAGCGCGGTACCGCCGCGATAGTGAAGCTCGAGGACGAGCGGCGTGTGCGGTTGCAGCACACCGTGCACCGTCGCGTGCGCATCGCCCGACGTGCGCGTCAGCGGGACGTCGGACGTGGCGCCGAGCGGCAGCGCGGGCGAGAACGTGACGTCGACGGGCTGCGCGAGATCGTGCGGCGTGATCTCCACCGACCACGCCGCGGAATGCCGCGTGAAGAACGCGTCGAATCGCCCTGATCCGTACGGAATGTTCATCACGCGCAGATAATTCCAGTCGACGGGCAGGTGCGGCGCGAGCGTGACCTGCCGCGCCGGCGCGTCGACGTCGATGCCGAGCAGGCCGCGAATCAGCGGAGTCAGGATCATCGACGTCGCGAAGAACTGCTGCGGCACCGCGGTGTCCAGCGGTTTGTACAGCCGGCCGGAGATCACCTCCGGGTTGCGGCCGCGCGATTCGTCGAACGTCGTCCGCGCGATGGCGTCGAGAGCGAACTGGCCCGCCGCGGCGTTGTGATACCGGTACTGCGCCAGCGACACCCAGCCCGTGACGAACGGCCACACGGCGCCGTTGTTGTAGTGCAGCGGATCGAAGAGCGCACTCGACGCGGCCAGGGGCCTGGCGCCCCAGTCCGTCATGATGTCGCTCGACGCCAGGCGCGTGGCCATCTCCGCGCCGCGTTGGGCGTCGAAGACGTCGAACGACATTGCCGTCGCGGGCCACGCGGTGAGGTTCGTGTTCACGCTGCCGTCCTCGAGGAGCGCGAACGCGTACTGGCGCTGCGCCGGCAGCCACAGCTTCGACTCGAGCGTCGCCAGCGCCTTTCCGCGGATCGCCCGGGCCGCGCTCGCGAGCGGCTTGTCCCGCACCGCCTCCGCCATCCGGGCGAAGCGGTCGAGCGCTGCGATCCACACGCCGCTCATGTAGACGTCCGACAGGATGCCGATCTGGAGATCGCCCACCTCGAGCGCGCCCGCACCCGCGCTCGGGTTCTCCATCAGGCCGTCGCCGTTCTTGTCCGTCGCACGCGACCATTCGAACGCGCGTCGCAGATTCGGCCAGAGCTCCCGCACCAGCGCGGTATCCGCCGTCTGCTTCCAGTATTCGCCGAACGCGAGGATCCAGAACGGCGTGGTATCGCCGTGATAGAACGCGTACGGATATTGACCGAACCAGTCGACCTTGCCGGCGCCCTGCGAGATCTCGTGCGTGATCTTGCCGTCGGCGCGCTGGTACTTCGCGAAGAAGCGGAGCGCACCCTGTCGCACGAGATCGGATTCGCCGGCGCCGCTCATGGCCAGCGCGTTGATCGATGCGTCGCCGCCGAAGAACCAGCCGAAGCCGGGCCGGTCGGACGCGGCGCCCGACAACCCGTAGCCCGCCACGAGACCGCAGCCGAGATCCGGATTGCAGACGTACGCCTCGTCGAGATTGATCTTCGCGTATTCCACCGCGCGATCGAGCAGCGTGTCCGGCGAATGGATGGACAGGTGCGTCTCGCGCAGCGAATCGGCATGCGCCTGGCGCCGCCGCCATTCGCGCTCCGCGGCGCCCGGCTGAATCAGCGCACGATAGAGCGCGAGCGCCGAATCGCGCGACATCTCCCCGCCGGCGAGCACGATGGGGATGTACGCGACGTGCAGGTTGACGTTATGACCCGGCGGCTCGCCGAGTCGCGGCGGCGTGTAGCGATCGGTCGAGTCGCCCACGCCCAGAACGAGCTGTGGCCGTTCGGCGGACAGCATGTGCGCCGGCACGTCCGACGCCTGCGTCACCGCCGGTGAGCCGAGGAACGCGTTGACGCGCCGCCGGCTCTCGGAGAACAGGAATGCGCGCGCGTCCTGATTCCACACGAGGTACTGGCCGCCGAGCGACGCGGGCCACGCGAAGTGGACGTCCGGTGTGAAGCGCACGATCACATCGAGCGGGCGCACCGCGTCCACCTCGAGCAGCATGATCACCGCCGGAAGGTCGAGCGGAACGAAGACGTGCTGCTTCACCGTGAACTGTTCGTACGCGTACTCGATGGTCACGCCTTCGGGGCGCTCGGTGACGCGCGTGGCGAGCGAAGGACCTGCTATCGGCTCGACATACTTCGGTACGCGAAAGGCCAGCTCGAAGTCGTGCAACCACTTGATGGGCCACGACCACAGCTCCAGCCGGCCATCCTCGGTGCCCATCGCGATCGCGCGGCGTCCCACGGCGGACAGGTACACGCCCGGCCGTGCGCCGCCGCTGAGCGCGAGCGGGGAAGCCCCGAGCTCGAAGAAAGGGATCGTGCTTGGCGCGCCTCTGCTTGCCTGCGCGGACGCGCTGCTCGCGATCAGTGCAGCGCTGCCGGCAATTCGTGCTGCGATCCTCAGAGCGGAATCCTCATTGGAGACGCCTCAATGTGCTCGGCTGCGTTTATCGTCGCCATTGTGCGCCACTTTGGCTTCGTACCCAGATCCTTCTTGACGCAGCGGTACGCAGAAGACGCAGAATGACGCAGCAGAACAAACGGCGAGGGGATCTCTGTTTTGCAGAGCCAAAGATCTCGTCGCCCTTTG
>DATFHG010000117.1:0-32205 GCA_035248725.1 Gemmatimonadaceae bacterium
GTTACGCAGGTCCGACTTCATGGCCGTGATGTACGCCTTCGACTTCGTGTTCGCGAACTTCGGGATCGCGATCGCCGCGAGAATGCCGATGATGACGATTACGATCAGCAGCTCGATCAGCGTGAAACCCTTGCGGTTCATGTAAAGCCTCCGAAAAGGAGAGGAGAGGAGACAGCGGCACATCGTTCGACGGGCGCCCGGGACAGGCGCGCGGCCGAATCGGCGGTTGTATTGGCAACCGGTGGGCCGCGTTTGGGCTCGCTTGCAAGTCTAACAGTAGCTTGATCTTATGAAAACGCCCGCATGGCGACTGGGACTAGATCGCATGGCTTTTCGCGAATAGACTGGCACTATGCGACGCCTCGTAATCTGCCGTTAAGCTGGCGAAGATGCGGCGGAACGTGGCCGGAACGGGACCGGAACAGCGAGGGTCGGCGGCGTCCTTACGTTCGGCACATGCACCGTCCCATGGCCGAGTCCGATGTAAAACGTCATATGCAGACGCCGAACTGGCGGCTGGGTGCACACATCCGTATTGTAGCCTCGCCTTCGTCTGAACTGGTTATTGCCGTGGCATCCCCCAGCAGCACTGTCCTTCCTTCATTTGGCGATCGATATCGCGTCGAGCGGGAGCTTGGCCGCGGTGGAATGGCCACGGTCTATCTGTGTACGGACCTGAAATTCGACCGAAAGGTCGCCATCAAGGTTCTGCACCCGGACTTGGCGGCGGCCCTCGGCGGTGAGCGATTCCACCGCGAGATCCGGATCGCGACGGGGCTGAATCACCCGAACATTCTCACGGCGTACGACTCGGGCGAACATGACGGCTCGCTGTACTACGTCATGCCCTTCGTCGAAGGCGAGTCGTTGCGCGACCGCTTGACGCGTGAGCGGCAGTTGCCCGTCCAGGACGCCATCCAGATAGCATCGGAGATCGGCAACGCGCTGATGTACGCGCATTCGCGCGGCATCGTGCACCGCGACATCAAGCCCGAGAACATTCTCATCGAGGGCAACCACGCGGTCCTGGCGGATTTCGGGATTGCGCGTGCCGTCACCGGCGTCGCCGAGGCCGAACAGCTGACGCAGACGGGCATGTCGCTGGGCACGCCTGCGTACATGAGTCCTGAGCAGGCGATGGGCGAGAAGAACATCGACGGCCGCTCGGACCAGTACAGCCTGGCCTGCGTGCTCTACGAGATGCTGGCGGGGCAGCCGCCCTTCGTGGCGAGCACGATGCAAGCGATGGTGGCCAAGCACCTCGCGGACACGGTGCCTCTCATCAGCACCGTACGTCCCGCCGTTCCGGACGAGCTGGAAGACATCGTGCTGCGCGCGCTCGAGAAAGTGCCCGCAGATCGGTTTCAGGCGATGCACGAATTCGTGGACGCGCTGTCGAACGTGCTCGCCACGACCGGTACCTGGGCGCGCCGAACGGGTCGCGTCACTCCGATCAAGACGACGCGCAGCAACCGGATCATTCCCCAGAATCGCGCGCCCTCGCGCGTGCCCCTCTATGCAGGTTTGGCGGCGACGGTCGTCATTCTGCTGTCGGGTACCGCGCTGTGGCGCTGGCGTGCTGCGTCCACGAGCGTGCAGATCCGGCAGATGGGCGCGGAGGCGGCAGGGCTCGCGTCACGTCGCATTGCCGTCGAGTACTTCCGGGATGTGAGTGGCACGAAGAAGTACACGGATGTCGCCACTGGCCTCACCGAAGGGCTCATCGATCAACTGACGCTCTCGGGGCTCGACATTGTTTCGAAGAGCGCGATTGCCCGCTTTCGCGACAGCACGGTGACGCGCAAGACGATCGCGGATGCATTCAAGGCGGGCTGGCTGGTGCAAGGCACCGTCGATCAGGACGGCACGGACGTGGTGCTCAGTCTCAAGCTCATCAACGGTGCCAGCGGCGGCGAGGTGGAGACGAGCACGATTCGCGCACCGGCCGGCAAGGCGCTGGCGCTTCGTGACTCGCTCATGAGCCGCGTGGCCGACCAGCTACGCAAACAGGTGGGTGTCTCCCTTGCACTCGACGCCAAGCGGGTGGAAGCGCGAAACGATGACGCGTGGCTGCTGGTACAGCAGGCGGACCGGCTCCGTCGCGACGGCGACGAAGCGGCGTCGCAGAAGAATGGGCCAGCCGCGGTGAGTGCGTACGCGCGGGCGGATTCCCTGCTCGCGCAGGCTGAGAGGTTGGACAAGGATTGGCCAGAGCCGTCGATCCAGCGCAGCTTCATCGCCGCCCGCGAGGCGCGCGTGACGTCGGTGCCCAGCGAGCGACTGGATCTGTTCAAGGCCAGCATCGCACATGCGAATACGGTGATCTCCCGCATGTCGCAGGCATCGCAGGCGGCCGGCGCGTACGAAAACCGCGGCATCGCGAAGTATCTGATGTACGCGGGACATCTCATTCCGGACCAGCGCGTAGCCGACACGACGTATGCCGAGGCCATCAGGGATCTCGAGCAAGCGACCACTTTGAATCCACACAGCTCGAGCGCGTGGATGGCGCTCAGCACCATGTACGCGAACAAGCCCGCCTTCGCAGAATCCAAACTGGCAGCGTCGAATGCGTTTCAGGCGGACGAGTTCGGGATGAACTCGGCGAACATCCTCGACCGGTTGTACCGCACGTCGTACATCACCGAGACATTCAATGACGCGGACAAATACTGTGCGATCGGACGCACTCGGTTCCCTGCCGATCCGCGGTTCGTCGAATGCGCGCTCTGGACATACACGATCGACGAGATCCGACCGCGTCCCAGCATCGACACGGTGTGGATGCTGGCGGACTCCATCCAGAAGCTCGCGCCTCCCGCACGGAAGGAGTACCTGCGCCGTGAGGCGCACGTGATCGCCGCGATCGTTCTTGGCAGACTGCATCAGGCCGACAGTGCCCGGCGGGTTCTCGACCGAGTGCTGGACACCCCCAAAGAAGTCGACGCGGACAACGAGCTGATGTCGTATAACGCCTACGCGCGATTGACGCTTGGCGACACGGCGGCAGCGATAGACATTCTGAAGACATATCTCACGCGCAACCCCGAACACCGCAAAGGCTGGGGAAAGGACTCGGCCTGGTGGTGGCGCGACTTGAAGAAGAAACCTGAATTTCAGCGACTCATCGCAACGGGTAGCTGATCGCTCTTCCCCGCCGCCTCACACGCGCGCTTCGCGCGCGCTGCCGTCTTTCATCCCCGCTGCACCGCCGCACCACGCGTCATCGTCCATTCCGGAGCCGGAACATGAGACATGTTTTCACTACAGCCGCTGTCGCGCTCGCCACAACTGTCGTGCTGGTCGCGTGCAGCGACTCGAGCACGCCGACCGCGCCGTTGCGGAGCGGGGGACCTGCGAGCGCGCTCGAGACCATGGCGCAGAACGGGTGCTATAACGAGAAGGTCGATCCGAATGTGACGCCGTTCAGCTCCGTCGATGCGCGCGTGAAGGCGCTCATCAATGCGCTGTTCATCGGCGACAATCTTCAGTCCTCCCTGTCGATGTGGGAGAATCTGAAGAAGGACAAGCTCGATGGGCAGCCGATCCAGAGCCACATCGACAACATCTCGAAGATGACGCTCACACAGCTCGGCATTTACGGACTGCACGATCCGGTCGGGCTGCCTTCTCCGGACAACGGGCTGAGCGCGACGATGGGCGCAGTGCGATTGCTCGACCTGATCTTCACGTGCGCGAACCACGTGCCGACGTCACTGCCGGACCCACCCGCGGGATTCGACGGCGCATTCGCGCTGGTCGAAGCGGTGGCCAACGACATCCAGATCAACACGACGTTCAAGGATGCGGCGGCATATGTCAAAGGCGGCTCGCTGGGCAGCCGATCGATGCTCGTGATCGCCCGCCAGCCCGCGACGGTCATTGTCAACACGCCGTTCCCGAAGCTGTCACGCACGATCGACGTCGCGTTCGCCGGGCCGAAGCCGAACCGCTTCACGATGTTGGTGTGCCCACGCGGCGAATACCCCGACGCCGACGGCAATAATGAAGCTGGCGGGACCCACCGCGCCGTCATCGCACACCAGAAGAAGCCGTACCAGGACGGTGACGCGCCGGGCACGAACGTCGAGTATCTCACGCCGACGGGCGAAGGTGGGCTGGAATGCCCGGAGAGCGCCGACGTGGGTGAAGCATGGCGCATGGAGAAGGGGTTCTTCAAGCAGCGCGGCATGCAGTTCGCCAGCCTGCTGCGCAAGGCATGGAGCTTTGTCGGTCCGCGGCCGTTGTATGCCGGACACGCGGCGATCGGCGGCGGCATGGATGGTGGCTTCACGTCGCCGGTGGTCCTCGTCGATCCGCTGCTCACGACGGAAGTGGTCTTCGTCGATGGAAGCAACAATGCGTCACCATCGCCGTCGCCAGCGACCTACGGCCAGCAGGTCACCCTCACCGCGCGCCTCCGCATCAAGGACAGTCCGGAAAACCCAGCGGTGTATCGCGGCAAATGGGTGAGCCCGGACGCGGTGACGGGCGTCGTCAACCAACTCGCGGTACCGCCGCACCCCGCATCGACGAACGTCGCGCTGTCGACGGCGCTGGACGGCGGGTCCGCGGCAGCGGCACTGACGGACAATGCGAGCTTCGCCACCTGGAATTTCCCGTGCGTGAACGCGGGTGGCCACACTCTGAGTGTGAGCTTCCCCAGATCGCACGTCACGGCGGTCGCGCCGCTGTATGAGGCGAGCGCCGGCTCGGCGACGTTCACGGTGAACAAGCGGCCGATCACCGTGACCGCGGCCGACAAGAGGTGGACGTACGGCGACGATCATCCGACGCTGACCGGCGCCATCACGCCCACAGGATCAGAGGGCGTGCAAACGCAGTGCGGCGACGTCGCACAGGGCGTCTACGCCACCGACAAGGGCTCCGCCAGCGATGCCAATACCTACGCTGGCGCCATCAGCGCCGACGTCTCCTTCACGTCTGGCTCCGCGTCGAACTACGACGTCACCAAGGTCCCCGGCACGGCAACGATCGATCCGCGGCCGATCAACCTGACAGTCTCCGCGCCGGAGCGGCAGTACGGCGACGAAGACCACCTGACGGCGCAGTACGATCCGGCGGAGATCAGGAACCACGACGACGCCATCGCCGGAGGCATGACGTACGCGATTGTCAGCGACGTCACCCCGGTCTCCGATCACGGCGATCATGCGGTGAGCGCGACATCAGGCGGCTCCCGCATCGCGAACTACGCCGTGACGGTCGTTCCGGCCACGCTCACGATCGACAAACGCGTTCTCACCGGAAGCATCGGTTCGACCTCGCGCGCGTACGGCGACGACATCGATCTGAACACGCCAGCGATTGGAACGGTCGGAAATACCACGCTGTGCTGCGGAGCCGTGGAGTCATCGCCGCTCACGTGGACGTTCCAGTCCGCAGCCGCGTCGGCTCCGGTTGGGACGTATGACATCACCATCCTGCTCGGCGGTCCGCGGGCCGGTAACTATGACGCGAGCCACATCGCGGCGGGCAAGCTCACCGTCACCCTACGCGACCTGAACGTGAGCGTGAACGACGCGTCGCGGAACCAGGGCGCGTCGACGCCGGACTTCACGGGCACGGTCACCAACGTCTTCAGCGGGGACGACCACGATCCGGGTAAGCTCGCGGTTTCGTACGATGTAGCCGGCGACGTGAGCGCCCCCGGCATCTATGCCGACGCCATCGACGCCGAGGTCGCCGGAAGCTCGGCCTCCAACTATCGCCTCGTCGTCGCGCGTCGGGGCACGCTCACCATCGTCGCACCACCGCCCGCAGGCGACGTGCTGTATGGCGTGAACTCGGGTGACGACGGGCTGTCCGTGATCGACGCCGCCACGGGGAGTGCCACGTTCGTCGGCAGGCTCAACGCCGACATCACGAAGTTCACGACGCCCATCGCGATGGCGACAGACACGCGGAGCGGTGCGCTTTACGTCTGGAACAACAGCGACGGAAATACGAACGAGACGCAAGTGCGCACTGGTGTTCTGCTCAGCGTGAATTCGTGTTCGGCCGTTGCCACACAGATCAATGCTGCGCCGACGGGGATTTTCGCGGGCGCGCTCGCGATCTCGCCGGTCACCGGCACCATGTACCTCCTCAGCTCGAACCTCTATTCCGTCGACAAGTCGACGGGCCAGCTGACGACTATCGCACCATTGAACTTCGGCGTTCGCGGGGCCGCATTCGATGCGCAGGGTGTCCTCTACGCCGTCGACCTCGCGGGAACGCAACTGGTGACAATCGACGTGGCTACGGGCGCGCCGACGGTGGTGGCGAATCTCAGTGAAAGTCCTGGCACGATGGGAGGGCTCGCCTTTACCCCGGAAGGCCAGCTCATCGGCTCCGCGTTCAGCGGCACGCGGGGCGACGTACTCTTCGACATCGATGTGAGCACCGGAGGGCTCTCGAACTTCCGCTCGACGAGCCATGTGCCCCAGGGCATGGGATTCGCGCCCGCGTGCACCCAGTGAGTAGACTGCGCAATACGTAGCAGGAAAGAGGGGTCCATCGGACCCCTCTTTCTTTTGCCGGGTCAGTCGTCGGGAACATCGACACGCATCGAAACGTACGGAATAGGTGTTTGGACTCGCGCTGATTCTCTCGCTTCAGGCCGCTGACTCGAACTACGCGACCCAGGCGTTGCGGGACTTCGTGGCACGTGCGTCCGTCCAGAACCGTGCGGCTCCGCAGTCGCTGCTCGGCTACCACGCCAACGTCGAGTCCGAGCTCGCGCTGATCCTGCGCGACAGCCTCGGTCGCGAAACCGTCGGCCAGATCGAGCAGACGGCCGCGACGGCCTCGTGGGACCGCAGTGGGCTGTACGAGCTGCATGTGCAGGGGTACCGGTCGCAGTCCGCCGGCGCGCCCTACTCCGCGCTCACGTTCGCGCGCATGTACACCGTACCGACGCTGTTCGGCAACCGGCTCTTCCTCGGCATTAACGACGGCGCCGCGTGGAGCAGGTCGGACAGCGCGGCGTGGAAGAAGCGCTGGAAGGAGGACTCGCTCGCCCGCCGCCCTTCCCTGCACGCCGTGCATCCCCTCGCCGCTGATCGCGACCGCTACTACCGATTCACCGGAGGCGACACGGTCGCCACGCTGTACTCGCACGACCGCCTGATCCGCATCGTGCGCATACACGTCGAACCGATTCGGAGGGCGGGGTCCAACTACATCGGGTACACGGGCGAGCTGGATTTCGACGCCGATCGATATCAACTCGTGCGCATGCGTGGACGCATCCTGAGCGTTTCCACGCGCAAAACTCCGCTCGTGGCGCGCGTGACCGGCGCCGACGCCGTGGCATACGTCGAGTACGAAAACGCGGAGATCAATGGCAAGTATTGGCTGCCGGCGATGCAGCGCTCCGAATTCCAGGCGCAGATGGGCGCCCTCGGCGACGTGCGGCCGGTCTTTCGCCTGATCAGCCGCTTTCGGAGCTACGACATTCACGACACCGTCGTCACGCTGTCCGACCTCAACTCCGGGACGGCGGTGCCACTCGCCCCGCCCACGCGCGCCCGCATGACATTCGCGTCGTCGGACAGCGTGAGTCGTTACGACGGCTGGACCGACAATCTCGGCACGTCCACCGCGCAGGTGACCGCCGAGGACTTCAACGATCTCGCGCCGGACATGTGGAAGCCGTCCGGCAGGCCGCGCGTGGACTACTGGCCGCGGCGCCTGGACGACGTCGTGCGCTTCAATCGCGTGGAAGGCCTGTACACCGGCGTCGCCGGCACGCTGCGTTTTCGTGATGCCGCTCCCGGGTTGCGCGCGTCGGGCAACATCGGCTGGGCGTGGTCCGAGAATACCGCGCGCGGAGCGGCGGCGCTGACGCTCGAGCGGGGCAAGTGGATCACGAGCGTGCGTGGTGAACGCGTGCTCGCCACGACCAACGACTTTCTCGACACCTTCCAGAGCGGTCGCAGCATCTTTCCGCTCTTCGGCGGTCACGACGACGCCGACTACGTGGATCGGTGGATCGGCGCCACGACGGCCACGCGCATCATCGGCAACGTCGATCGCGCTACGCTGACCGGCGAGATGGCACTCGTGCAGGACCGCGCCGCCGTACGTCATCTGGACTCGTCGCCGCTCGGCGGTCGGCCCTACCTCGACAATCGCCTATCCTGGCCCGGCACATATGCGCGCGCCACGACGACGCTCGAGTATCACCCGCGCGTGAGCGGAGAGTCGCTGAGCCCTGGCATCGGTGCGCGCGTGACCCTGGAGGCGGCGCAGGGCGACCTTACGTGGCAGCGGACAGAGGCGCGCCTCGCTGCGCGGGAGTACTGGCACGGCCTCGTCTTCGCATCGAACGGCCAGGCGGGGGCGATCCTCGGCGCGAATCCACCACCCCAGGCCATGTACGAGATCGGAGGCAGCGACCAGCTGCCGGGATACGGCTACAAGGAATTCGGCGGCGATCGGGCCGCGATCGGCAGCGGTCTGATCGCGTATCACCTGCCAGTGCTGCGGAAACCGTTCACCCTCGGCATGCTCGTCGTCCCCGGAATCAGCCCTGGCGTGGGCGCCGGTATTCACGGCGCCTGGACAGAGATCTCGAGTGCCGCGGCGCGCCGGGCGATCCTGGCGCTCAGTGGCGATGGCGTGACACCGCTGTCCCGCCCCACGGACGGTGTCCGCGCCACGGCGGACGTGCGGTTCACGCTGTTGTCGGGTGCGATCGGATTCGGGCTCGCGCGCGCCATCGACCATCCCGACGGCTGGAGTCCGTTCTTCGGTTTCGGCCTCTCGTTCTAGGCGTGCAACCGAAGGCAGGCGGGCGCCGTACATTCATGCATGCTCCTCCAGACGCCCGAACAGGAAGGCGCGATCGCGATCACGGCGATCATATCGGTTTTCGTCCTGTCTCCGATCATGATCGCAATCGCGCGCGTGATCTGGAAACGTGCCTCCGAACCACGCCGGCAGGCGTTGTCTGATCAGGACGCGATTTTGCGCCGGCTCGACGCGCTGGCCAACTCGGTCGACGCCATGGCCGTCGAGGTGGAGCGCATCTCCGAAGGTCAGCGCTTCGTCACCAAGCTCATGAACGATCGGGACAAGCAGGCGCTTGGCGCTGGCCGAGAGCGCGGCAATACTTGATCGGCATGAGACGCCTCTTCGTCGCGGCCGCCACGGTCGCGCTGCTGTCGTGCGTGAAGTCAGTCGAGCCGCGACCGCTGGACGTCACGGTTCAACCGGACAAGCTGACCACCGTTGCCGGAGACTCCATCGAGTTCCTGGTGCAGGGTCAGGGCAGCAACGTCGCCGCGCTGCAGATCGATTTCGGTGACAACAGCGCCGATCAATTCGACACCCCGGGCAGCGCGCAGCAGGCGCAGGCGCGCTTCAAGCATCCGTACAGCGTTGCGGGCGTCTACGACGTGCAGGCGAAGGTCATCGACGTCGTGCTCGGCGAAAAAACCGCGACGACCCAGGTGACCATCCACTAGTCGTCGCGTGGAAGTCAGTCCGGCGGCCGCTGGTTCTGCTGCTGCCGCGTGGGTGGTGGCTGCTGGAAGGGGAGCTTGATGCGATCGGGCAGCTTGGCCCACTGCTCCGCCGTCAGCGTCGCCTTGAGCACGGCGACCTCGCGCTGAATGATCTCGATGGCTTCGCGCTGCGTCTTCTGGAGCTTCGGCGCGATCGAGCCGGGATCGGGGTTCGATCCGGCGCCGGCCAGTACCTGCGCGATGTATCCGACGATCGTGTCTGCGCGCTGGCTCAGCGTGTCATTCAAGGAACGAAGCTTCGCGAGCTGCTCCGCGGTGAGGTCGAGCTTGAGCGAGTCCGCGGATTCCAGGGCCATCTTCAACGGCAGCGGGAAGTTCTTGTAGATGCGCTCTTTGAGCGCGGGGATGGCGGGTGGCTTGCCGTCGGCCGTCCCGTAGATGCTCTTCAGCGCCTCGCGCTGCGGATCCGCGCCGATCTGTGTGTGCAGCTGCAGTCCGATCTGAAATGGAAGACGGAAGGGGTTGCTCGCGCCGCTCGGGCTGCCGAAGTGCTCGTTCACCGTGTACGCGTACCGCGTCGCGGAAGAATCGAAGCCGCGCACGTTCAGCAGCATGCGGTCCGGAAATACCGGCTGACCCCAGCCACGCATGTCGTTCGGGCCGTGCAGCAGCTCGTCCACGCCGGAGAGCGTGTTCACCGCCACCAGTGAGAGCGTCACGCGCCGGTCGAAGCCGAAGCGTGCGGGGCGCCAGTTCACCTGGAGGTCGACGCCCGGCACCCACGGCGTGCTGCAGCTGTTGCGCGCGGCGATGCGTCCATTCTGGCGCATCAGGCACTCGCGCGCGCGTGCGTCGGCATGGGAGAGCAGCCGCTGCATGCCATTGAAGAGGGCAGAGTCCTGCCCGATGCTCGTGATGGGCGGTGTGAATGTGGTGGCGATGAATGCGCGATCGTTGCGAATGCCGTCGGCGTTCACGTCCCCGTTCACCATCGGCGTGTAGCGCGGACCGCTGAGCACGTGCGTGATGACACTGAGCTCGAGCGCATGCGGGAACACGATCAGCGTGCTGCCCACGACGTTGTGCCGGCGCTCGAAATCGCTGGTTCCCCACTCGCGAAGGCGCGGATCGCCGGCGGTCGTCGGGAAGGAATTGCCGAACGGGTAGCCGTTCGCCTCGTCCGTCGCGCGCATGAACGTGTAGCCCAGGCTGAAAAACGCGAGCGTCGCCGGACCGAACGAGTTGCCGCCGCCAGTGAGCTGCGCCGTCACCTGCGCCGTGCGTGAGCGCAATCCCGAACCGACGTCGAACACGGTGCCATAGCCCTGGTGCAGACGACTCGCGGGAAGCGCCACGGCGCCTGTCTGGAGCGAGATCGCGGGCTTTGGCGCGAATACCGGCCGACCGGGTCCGTCGGCGAGGGTGAACACCGGCGCGCGCACCAGGTTCAGGTCGTTGGCCACCGGATTGTTGTTGCCGTACACGTACATCGCATCGAGGCCCAGGCCGTACCGCGTGAAGACACGCTTGCCGAGCGTCATCGACGCGCGCCAGACGCGCGGGGCGCCGAAGTCATCGCCGAAGAGCGCGACGTTGGGAACACCGCCGATCGGCGACGATCCGCCCGTGCATGCGTCCGGAGGCGCGGCTGATCCGCTCAGATAATCCGGCCAATCGGGCACCGGCACGTTGTCGCCAGCGCAGAACGTCTGGCTCTGTCCCGTGACGAACCCATTGTTCGAGGCCACGTAATTGACCAGCGGGGCCGGCACGCGACCCCGAAACTCGCCGATGCCACCGCGGAACGAGCCGCTCTGCAGGCCGCCCACATTCCCGATCAGATACGTGAACCCGATGCGCGGACTCGCGTGAAGCTCGCTCGGAAATGCGCCGGTGTGCCGGCCGAAGAGCGCCGCGACACTCGAGTTCTCCTCCGGTGCTCCCGCCACGCGCGTGCCTTCGACCCGCACGCCGTATACCACCTGGAGAGACGGCGAATGGCGCCACGCGTCCCCAAGGTACAACGCGGCGTTGTCGCTCCCCGACGATTCGCGACTGCCCAGGTAGCTGCGCGCATAGAGTGCCGGAGCATTGGCCTCGAGATCGGCCAGCGAGTTGTATAGAAACACGCCAGAGAGATTGCTCGCTCCCGATACGCGCGCACGTTCGCTGTTCACGAGCATGCCGAGCTTGATACGGTGCGCGCCACTCTCGCTGAGCCACGAAAGCTCGTTACTGGCCTCGGCGAGGGTCGTGCTGGAACTGCGCGGCAGGAACGGGCTGCCGCCAAATTGCAGCGTCGCCACCTGCTGCCGCCCATCCACATTGGACGCGACGGTCACGGCGCCGTTGGGCAGCGCGCTCTGATAGGCGTCGGACGACTGCGTCTCCTTCGAGACGTACACGCGTCCCTCGTTGATCCAGGCACCGAGGACGGACGTGAACATCGCCATCCCTCCGCCGCCCATCGCATCCGTTGTCCCGCCGGTGTTCGGCAGCGCCAGCGGTGACACGCGGCCGCCTTCCTGTCGCGAATCACGCCAGTCGCCGCGTATCATGAGCTGGTGCGCGTCGCCGATGTCGAAGTCCAAGCGGCCGAGCATCGAGCCGTTGGTCGACACGCGATCCAATGGGATGCCCACACGCGTGCGTGGCACCGACAGCCCGTCGAGTATGGAGTAGAAGCGCGCCAGCGAATCAGGGCTTACCCCGAGGCGCTCGAGCGTACCATCGCCCGCGGTGAACAGCGAGAGCGCGTCATCGCTGCGCCGCTCCATCTGTCCCGAGACGAAGTAATACGCGCCGTCCTTCTTTTTCCGGAAGGGTCCGCCGACGCCCGCGCTGAGCAGTCCCTGCGAATACTTCTGCGCGAACGCGTTCGCGGCGTTCCCGGCGAACTGCGTCTGCGGCAGGCGCCCGGTGAAGTTCGCGGTACCCTGAAAGGTGGCATTGCCCGATTTCGTGGTCGTGGCGATCTGACCGCCGGTGAACTGGCCGCGCGAGACGTCGTACGCGTTGAGCACGACGTTGGTGGCGCGCACGGCATCCTGCGGCACGCTGCCGAACAGGAAGGACATCCCGTCCACCGTGATGTTGTTCTGCGACGCCGGCTGCGCCGCGACTGAGAACGACGCGCGCGTGCTATCCGTGGCGCCGACAGCGACGACCCCCGGCACGAGCGTGGCCGTGGCCTCGAGATCGCCGGGATTGATCGGCATGCGTTCGAGCAACTGCGGCGGGAACGTCCGCTCGCTTCCACCGGCGTTCGACGCCCCCGGTGCCGGCGTGCCGACTCGGCCGCGCACCTGCACCGTGGACAGCTGCTGCGGATTTGCGCTCATCCGCACCAGCACCACCAGGCGATCCTCGTCTGCCTGCCGCTGGACCGTGAGGTTGGCGGGTCGCAGACCCAGGAAGGTGACCAGGATGCGATATTGCCCGCCGCCGTCGCGGAACAGGACCGTAAAACGGCCATCGGGCCGCGTGAGCGTGACCTTCGTCGTGCTGGTGCCGACGGCGACGACCATCACTTTCGCGCCCACGACCGGCTGCGTGTCGGGACCCACGACGCGGCCCGTGATGATGTCCGTGGATTGTCCGACCTGGGCGAGAACCTGCGCTCTCGGAACGAAAATGCACACGAGAGCGACGAGGGTGAGACGAACGCGATGCAGCATGGAGGCGGGCGATTCTTCGAGGTGGCTGCCGATAATCATACGGCAGCGCACGCCCGCATGATTCAGGGGCGGCGGAGGCTCGCGTCCAGTGTCAGTGCGGGCTGGAAATGACTCGCCGCACGGGTAAACTCGTCGTCCGCGGCGTTCGGTATGTCTCCGCTCACGACCGCCGGAAAATGGTACTGGCCGTCGTAGGTGATCTGGATGTTGTAATCAGGTATGCCGAGATCGCGCCGCGTCCACACGAACAGGGAGTCCACGGTCGGCCAGCCGTCGACCGGGAGCGCTGCACCGGTGCTTTTCGACATGACGGCGAACACGAGATCGTTGCGCACCTGAATCGCGACCGGCGGCGCAAACACCATGGCCGTCAGCTGGTAGTCGAAGTCGTAGTCGTGCACGCCGGCCGCGCGCCAGCGGCTCTCATTCCGCTGCAGCGTCAGCAACTGGTCCACGGGACCAACGCCGTCGCCGCACGCGAGCGCAACGATGGCAAGACAGGGAAGCCAGCGCCTCATACGGGAACAACTGCGCGCGGCTTCCCCTCCGTCACGTCCTGCCCTACTCCGTGCGAATCGCCTCCAGGGGATCCACGCGCGTCGCCCTGCGCGTCGGCACCACGCACGCGGCGACTGCCACCAGCGCGATGACGCCGGCGACACCGACATAGGTGACCGGATCCGAAGGCGAGACGCCATACAGCAGCGACGCCGTCAGACGCGACAAGCCGAAGGCACCGATCACGCCGACGACGATGCCCGCCCCCGCGATGCCGAGGCCCTGGCTCAGCACGAGGCCAACGACCTGGTTGTTGCCGGCGCCCAGCGCCATGCGGATGCCGATCTCGCGCTGACGCTCGCTCACCATGTACGCGAGGATGCCGTAGGTGCCGATCGCCGCCAGCAGCAGCGCGACCGTTGCGAAGATCGCAAGCAGGAGCGACAGGAAGCGCTGGCGCGTGACCGACGCCCCGATGACGTCCTCCATCGTGCGCAGCTGGACGATGGGGAGCGCGGGATCCATCGCCGCGACTGTCTTGCGAATGGATGGCGCAAGCGCGTTCAGCGGCCGCGTCGACTTGATGACGATGTTCATCTGCCCGTACGCGAACCCAAGGACGCGCGCGAGCTGCTCGTATGGGGCGTACAGCTCCGTGCCGACATTGGCGTCGAGCCCTCCCTGCTTCACGTCCTGCGCGACGCCGACCACGGTGAAGAAAGGCGAGTTGGGTCCATTGATCTGGATGCGTCGGCCGAGCGGGCTCTGGTCGACGTAGTAGCGCTTCGCCAGCGTCTGATTGATGATCAGCACCGGCGGCCCCGCGACGTCGCGCTCGTCGAACGCACGGCCTTCGATGATCTTGATGCCCATGGCGTCGAAGTAGCCGTTGGTCGTGCTCTGGTAGTAATCGACGTTCGCCGGCGGAGATCCGGGCTTCGTGAGATCGAGCCCCTCGAAGAACGTGTCGTTGGCGTTCACCTGCCTGAAGGGTGGCAGGCCCGCCATCGCCGCCACCTTCTGCACGCCGGGAATGCGCTCGAGATTGTGCGTCAGATCCACGACGAACTGCGTGCGCCGCTGCGAGTCGGGATAAGCCGCCTGCGGCAACACGATGCCGAACGTGACCCGATTGGTCGGGTCGAAGCCGGCGTCCACCGAGGTGAGATTGCGGAACGAGCGCAGCAGGAGACCGGCGCCGATCACGAGCATGACGGCCATCGCGATCTCGAGCGTCACGAGGCCGCGCCGCACGCGATTGCGTCCGGCATTCGCGGTGGTGCGTAGCCCGCCTTCCTTGATGGCGACGGTCACGGCCCGCTCGCTCATGTGCAGCAGTGGCGCGAGCCCGAAGAGCAGACCCGTGGCGACGGCCACGAGTACGGTGAAGCCGAGCACCCACGGGTCGAGCGTGATCTCGCGCGCGCGCGGAATGCTTTCGGGATTGGCCGCCAGGAGCGCCTTGAGCCCCCAGAAAGCCAGCGCGAGTCCCACGATCGCTCCGAGGACGGACAGCACCACGCCTTCGGACATGAATTGCCGCAGGATGCGTCCGCGACTGGCGCCGATCGCGGTACGGACCGCGAATTCCTTGTGTCGCGATTCGGCGCGCGCCAGCAGGAGGTTCGCCACGTTCGCGCAGGCAATGAGCAGCACCAGGGCGACCGCGCCCTGCAGAATCCACAGCGCACGCTTCACGTTGCCGATGACTTCGTCGCGGAGCGGCACCATCTGCAAACGATGCGTGGTGTCGTTCGGCACGTGCGTATTCGCGGCCCACTCGCCCCACTGCTTGAGAAAGCCCTGCAGCTCGGATTTCGCCGAACGTTCCGTCGCACCCTGCGACAGGCGCCCGACGAGATACAGAAAGTGCGAGCCGCGATTCTGCCGATTCGTCGGATCGAGTCCCAGCGGCACCCACACCTGCGACTTGGAGTCGTGAAGGTCGAAGCCCGGCGGCATGATGCCGACCACGGTGCGCGGCCGGCCGTTGATCTGTATCCGCTTGCCGACGACGCTCTCGTCGCCGCCGAACATGCGCTGCCACAGCTCGGTGGAGATGAGCACCACCGGATCGCTGTTCGGGAGGTCCTGCTCCGCGGTGAACGGTTGGCCGCGGGACGGACGCACGCCGAGCACGGAGAACATGTTGGACGTGACGTAGGCCGTGTTGACGCGCTCCGGCGTCTCGCCTTCGCTGACGTTCACGGCGCCGGTGGTGTACGCCGCGATGTCCGAGAACGCGCGCGTGTGCTCCTTGTAGTCGAAGTACTCCGGCGGCGACACCCAGAACTTGTCGAAGTTCAGCGACGGGAACTGGCTGGTGATGAACATCAGCCGATCCGGATTCGGGTAGCCGAGCGGTTTGCGCACGACGCCATTGATGACCGAGAAGATCGCGCTGTTGGCGCCGATCCCGAGACCGATGGTCAGCACCGCGATGAACGCGAAACCGGGCGAGCGCCGCAGCAGGCGCAGCCCGTACCGGAGATCCTGGAGTGTGGTCTCCATGATCGCCGGCCGGGCATCCTGCACTTCCTGGTGGATGTGGTCAGCCCCGCCGACCTCGAGACGCGCCGCGCGGCGCGCGTCGTCCACGCTCATACCGCCTTTCACCTTCTCGGCGACCAGGAGGTCGAAGTAGGACTGGATTTCCTCGTGCATGTCTGGGCGCTTCATAGGAGTTGGGAGCCGGGAGTTGGGAGCCGGGAGATGCGACGGTGGTGGCAGCCGATTGGTCGATGCGTCACGTGGCCTGCAACGCAAATGAGATGGCGAGCGCGATGCGCTGCCATTCGCCGACTTCGGCGTCGAGCTGGCGTCGTCCGGCGGCGGTCAGCTTGTAATACTTGGCTCGGCGGTTGGTCTCGGACGCGCCCCAATGGGACACGAGCCATCCCGAATCCTCCATGCGATACAGCGCGGGAAAGAGCGAGCCGGGCTTGACCTGAAACGTGCCGCGCGTGATCTGCTCGATACGGCGCGAGACGCCGAGTCCGTGCAGCTCGCCGAGGGCGAGCGATTTCAGGATCAGCAGGTCGAGCGTACCCTGCAGAAGGTTGGTCGGTCGTGTGGCCATGTCAGCGGGCGGCGAGCGGGTTTATCTGGCCACGGTGGCACGTGCTGCAGTTGATGAAGCGTCGTTCCTTCGGCGTCGCGGCGTTCTTCATGTTCTGGAGGGCGTCATTGAACGCTTTGTGCATGACAGCCATCTCGCGGGCGGCGAGCTTGGGTCGCTTGTCGTCGAGCGAGAAGTCCGAGGTCACATGACAATGCTCGCAGCGCACCCCGAGCGCTTTCGCGTAGCCGCCGTTCATGATCGAGAGAAAGCGGTTCGCGGGAGTCGGCTTGAGCCAGGGGATCTGCACATTTTGAAACGCGGACTCCGCGGGCATCGTCGCGCGTGCGCCAAGGTCGGCGAGCAGCTCGCGCACTGTGCTGTCGTTGCTGGCCTGAATCGAATCCGCGCTCGACATTCCCGAACGCGCCGTCGTGGGACGCACGACGGGACCCGGTGCCCCTGCTGCCGTCGCCGACACCCTGCCACACGAACCGATGAGGCTCGCGGACAGCACCGCGACGCCGCACACGGCCGCGAACGCGCCGCTTCGATTCTGTTGCATGCTCCCCGCCTCTATCGACGTTCTATATGTGTGGCCGTGACGTATAGAATGTCAATAGGGACAGTGCGCTCGTGCTCTCTCCGGGATCGGCGCGCCGACGAGCCGGCATGAACAGGCTCTGAAGCGGCACCGTTTTTTGTGACTCAATGCCCTGTTCGTCAGCGGACGTAGAAGAAGGCAATGCCGAGCAAGGCGTACACGGCGAGGAGGAGCACCCCCTCGAACCACGTCGTCTCGCCGTCGTGCGCGATCGCATTCACCGTGAACGCGACGCCCGCGATCGCCATCAGCTCCAGCGGATTCGCGAATACGAGATTCATGGGCGTGCCGAAAAGGTACGACACGATGACCAGCAGTGGCGCTACCAGCAGCGCGATCTGAATCGTCGAGCCGACGGTGATGCTCATGACGAGACCCATTTGATCCCGCCGCGCGAAATACACCGCGGAGATGTACTCCGCCGCGTTGCCCACCACCGCGAGCAGCGTGATCCCGAGAAAGAAGGGTGTCAGCCCGAGACCCGTCGCCGTGGCCTCCAGGCTCCCGGACACCAGCTCCGCCTGGAGCGCGGTCAGCGCCGTCGCGGCGACGAGCACCCCGATCGATTTGCGAACGCTCCATCGTCCGTCCGGCGGAGCATGGCCTTCGTCGGCCTCCTCCCCCCGTTCGCCCACCGCGCCCTCGAAGACGCCTTTGTGCGTCACGAGCGTGTACACGAGGTTCGCGACGTACACGACGATGAGCACGACGGACACGCCCAGGCTCATGCGCTCGTCCAGCTCCATGGCCAGGTGCGGCTCCAGATGCGCGCGCTCGGTGTAATCGAACAGCGCCGGTATCATGAGCGCGATCATCGTGAGCATGAGCATGCTGCCGAGCTGGCCCGCGCGGTGGCGTGAGAACGTCTGCTGCTCGCGGCCGATACTGCCAGCAACGATCGCCAGGCCGAGTCCCAGCAGGCTGTTGCCGATGATCGCGCCGGTGATCTGCGCCTTCACCACGTCGCCGTGTCCCGCCCGCAACACGAAGAGCGCGATGATCAGTTCGGCGGCGTTGCCGAAGGTGACGTTCAACAGCCCGCCGATCGCCGAGCCGACCGACGCCGCCAGATGCTCCGTGGCGCGCCGGATCCATTCGGCGAGTGGTACGATGCCCACGATGGCCGACACGAAGACCCACGCCGGCGGCGCGTGGACGACATACTCCAGCGCGAGCGAGATGGGAACGAACAACAGCAGCCAGTTCACGCCGCGGAAGATGAGCCTCCCGCCGCGTAAAGGAATCCCTGTCGACATCGTGCCGCGGACGCGCAGATTTGGGTCTCGTGATCACTTCCCTCCTCTGGGCCGCGCTCCTGATCGGGCCGCCCGCTTCCGACACCGGTCGGCTGGCGTGGGTCCCCAACCCGCGAACGACCAACGGCAGCTGGGTCTCGGATCCCGCGCATCATCTTCAGCCACGTACCGTCGCCGCCATCGACAGCACGGTGCTCGCGCTCGAGCGTGAGGCCGGTGCCGAGATCGCGGTGGTCGTCATCGACAGCCTCGACGATCTCGATCCATCGCAGGCGGCGCTGACACTTCACCGGCGCTGGGGCGTGGGCAAGGGGAATCGGGACAACGGTATCGTCTTTCTCTGGTCGCCGAAGCTGCGGAAGACCTTCGTCAGTGTCGGCTATGGCCTGGAGGGCGTGCTGCCGGACGCTCGCGCCGGCCGGATCCAGGATGAGGCGGTGATTCCCGCATTTCGCCGTGGAGACTTCGACGGTGGCGTGCTCGCCGGCGTCCGCGCACTCGCGAGCGCCGCGCGCGAGGAGACGTACAGCGGAATGCAGCGGCAGCAGTTCGCGCGGCCGGCAACGAGCGACGCGAGCAGCCGGCGCAGTACCATCGTGGCGATCTGGACCTCACTCATCGCGTTCGTCCTCGGCGTGCTGGCGCTGATCGTCGGCATCGTGAAGTACCGCCGATACAGGCCACGGAAGTGCCGCAACGGTCATCCCATGCGGCGCCTGGATGAATCGGCGGACGACTCGATGCTCGCACGCGAGCAGCTGCTGGAAGAGGGGCTCAGGAGCGTGGACTACGACGTCTGGGTATGCGACACGTGCGGCGACAAGCAGGTGATTCCCTACCAGCGCTGGTTCTCGGGTTACGAAGTGTGCACGAAGTGCAAGCGACGCACGTGCAAGCGGACCCAAACCGTGCTGGTGGCGCCGACGTTCACGTCCGACGGCAAGAGGCGCGTGGTGCGCGATTGCAGGAATTGCGGCCACCACGACGATCGCGAAGTCGCCATTCCGCACCTGCAAAGCTCGTCTGGTGGATCGAGCGGCGGATCGGGCGGCGGCGGTGGCGGCGGATCGAGCTTTGGCGGAGGATCGTCCGGCGGAGGAGGGGCGGGCCGCAGCTACTGAGGCGGGAGGCGGGAGCATGCACTCCCAGCTCTCAACTCACGCCAGTCCTCTCGCGATGATCACTTCGCGAATGATCTGATTCCACACCTCGACGTGCCGACTCTTCGAGAAATCCGGATCGATCACGGCCATCTGCAGCTCCGGGTCCGCGCGCATCGCCGCCCAGCCCCATAATTTCGTGACGACGCCGGGCATCACGTCGCCGGCGGAGATCGAGATGATCTGCCCGTCCTTTCGCAGCACCACGAATGGGCTCACCAGATTGGTGCTGCGGTCGCTCACGGAGCGTTCGACCTTGTAGAACACAGCCTCGGGATCGGCGAGGATCACTGGCTTGGACAGGCGGAGATCGGCCCCGAACCGGCGCACGTGCGCGAGGGCCTTTTCCTCGATCTGCTCGTTCGTCAGCATGCGATCAAAAGTGATGCGCGCGTCAGGGTCTCGCCAGCGGTTGACGGATTGGTAGAATGTGCAGATAAGCATTGGCCTAACCCCTACCTCCCTTCCCTCGATGCTTTCTCGCGTGATTCGACTCGTCGTCCTCGGCTCGGCTCTTGTCGCCTGCAGCCGCGCGCCCCAGACGGTGTCTTCGCCGGCCACAGGCTTCGACGTCGTCATCCTCAACGGCAGGGTCGTCGACGGCACCGGCAATCCGTGGTTCTACGGCGACGTCGGCATCCGCGGCGACCGGATCGTGCGCGTGGCGCCGGCGGGAACGCTCGTGGCGGCCAGCGCTGCGCGACGCATAGACGCCCGCGGCCTTGCCGTCGCACCGGGGTTCATCGACATCCAGGGCCAGTCCGTGGACGAGCTGACTCGCGGCGACGGCCGCCTGGTCAGCAAAGTCACGCAGGGTGTCACCACGGAGATCCTCGGCGAGGGTACCACGCCGGCGCCGGTAAATGACGCCGTCATGTCGTTCCTGGACGTCCCCGATACCGCAACGCAGCTGCGCGCGTTGTACAACGGCTTTCGTGGCCCGCACGGCTTCGGCGCGTGGCTGGACGCCATGGGCGCGCGCCACAACTCCGTGAACGTCGGCTCGTACCTGGGCGCGGAAACCGTTCGCGTCTATGGAGCGGGCCAGCGACAGGGCGCCGCAACGGCCGTCGAGATCGACACCATGCGCGCCGTCGTGCGTCGAGCGATGGAGGACGGTGCCTTCGGCGTCGCGAGCGCGCTGATCTATCCGCCGGGCACGTATGCGAGCACGCACGAGCTGATCGAGATCGCGAAAGCGATGGCGCCGTATCACGGCGACTACATCACGCACATGCGATCCGAGGACGACTCCCTATTCGAAGCGATGGACGAAGCCTTTCGCATCGGCACCGAGGGCGGCGTCACCGTCACCATCTACCATCTCAAGGCAGCGGGCACCATGAACTGGTGGAAGGCGACGCGGATGGTGGACAAGATCGATTCCACGCGTGCCAGTGGGCTGGATGTCGCGGCGACGATGTATCCGTACTCTGCGTCCGCAAACGGGCTGTCCTCCTGCCTGCCCACATGGGTGGCCGAAGGCGGACGCCTGCTCGACAATCTGCGCGACCCCGCCACGCGCGCTCGGGTCGTCGCCGACATGGTCAAGGGCGGCAACTGCGACCCGCGCTTCACCCAGCATGCGGTGGTCGGCTTCAGCGTGGATTCGCTGAAGCGGTACGAGGGGTGGCGCATCGACGCGCTCATGAAGGCCATGAACAAGTCCGCGCCGGACGTCGTGATCGATCTCATCCTCGCGGAGCGCAACCGCCTGGGGAAGATCAACTTCAGCATGACGGACGCGAACGTCGCCATGCAGCTGAAACGTCCCTGGGTCGTGATCGGGAGCGACGCGAGCGGCCTCGATCCGGACAGCGCGCAGGGACTCACACATCCGCGCGCCTACGGCGCCTTCACGCGCATCCTCCGCAAGTATGTGCGGGAGGATTCCGTGCTCACCCTCGAGGACGCCGTACGCAAGATGACGTCAGCCACCGCGTCGCGGCTCAAGCTCCGCGATCGTGGCCTGCTGCGTGAAGGGATGTACGCGGACGTCGTCGTATTCGATCCCAGGACCGTGGCAGACGCGGCGACGTACGAAAAACCCCACCAGCTGTCGGTGGGGGTCAGGAACGTGCTGGTGAACGGCGTGGAGGTGGTGCGGGACGGACGACACACCGGGGCAACGCCCGGGCGCGTCGTCTACGGACCCGGCCGGCGCGTCAGTCCGAGGTCATGATGAACAGCGGCGCGCCGTCGAACTCGTAGATCGGGCGCAGGCGCCCGGTGTTGTAGTATTTCTTCACGTCGACCACCTTCTTCTCCGACGTGACGCTCGTGATCGGCACGCTGTCGTAGAAGCCCTTGTGCACGCTCACCAGGCGGCCGAATTGCTTCCGCATGACGAGATCCGTCGCGAGGTTGCCAAACGCCATCGGCACGATCGAGTCGAGCGCGTCGGGATCACCCGAGCGCACCAGGTAGCCGAGGCGCTGATTCACGACGTCGACGCGGCGGCCGTTGTTGAACTTTGGCGAGAGTTCCTTGAGGGCCGCGCCCACCTTGTCGCCGATGCCACCGAGCTTGCGGTGGCCGAACATGTCCGTCTCTTCACCCTCGAAGCTCATTCCCTGATGTGACTTGAGGCTCGCTCCCTCGGAGACGAGGACGACGGCATAGCGGCTCGGATTCCGGTTGCGGTCGTACATCATCAATTCGGCGAGCTGCTCCACGTCCGCCGGATATTCCGGGATCACGCACCGGTCGGCTGCGCCGGCCATCGTCGGCAGCAGCGCGGTGAATCCGGCATAGCGACCGAACACTTCGATCACGAGAAATCGCTCGTGCGAGCCGGCCGACGTGCGCAGCGCGTGCGTCAGTTCGATGGTGCGCGTCACGCACGTGCTGAAGCCGATGCAGTAGTCGGTGCCGTACACGTCGTTGTCCATCGTCTTCGGGATGGCCACGACATGGACGCCTTCGTCGTGCAACCGCTTGCCGTAGCTGAGGGTGTCGTCGCCACCGATCGGGATGAGCACGTCGACACCGATGTGCTCCAGGTTCTTCACGACGTCCTTGGTGACGTCGTTCACCTTCTCCGTGTAGCCCGTCATGTGTTGCGGCACGCGCTCGAGGGGCAGATGGCTGGGACGCGTCCGTGAGGTATGAAGGAACGTGCCGCCCGTGCGACCGGCGCGGTTCACGATCGCTTCACTGAGCTCCTGAATGTTTTCCGAGTTGTCCGCGCCTTTCTCGCGAGCGTAATCGACGAGACCCGCCCATCCGCGACGGATGCCGATGACGCGGTAGCCCTCGCGCAGCGCGCGGATGGTGATCGCGCGAATCGCGGGATTGAGTCCGGGGACGTCGCCGCCGCCGGTGAGAATGCCGATGGTGCCTTTGCTGGCCATTTCGGGGTTTTGGATTGGGAGCGCCCGTAACGCAAGGATCATTGCGCAAGGGTCACGTACAGCCGGGAACTGCAGATTCTACAGATTCTGTGTTGCGGTGGTAAAGAAATACTGCGCCAGCCAAGTTTGTTTTGTAATTCCAACCAACAAAGTATCCCGCAGTCAATCATTTTTATCTGCCGTTCAAGCAGTACGTGACCCTGGCGAACCGATCCTCTCCTGTATCGTTCACGAGTGCAACTGCGCCGAATAGTGCTGCCGATCTCGATCGGCCTGATCGCCTGCAGATCGGATTCCGGCAATAATCAATCGAAAGCGGACGAGCTGTTCTCTGCCCGCTCGCTCGGACTCGGCTACCTGCAGAAGGATCAGCTTCCGGAAGCCGAGGCGCAGTTCAAGACCATCGTGCGACTCGCTCCCAAAGATCCGCTCGGGTATGCCAACCTTGGCGTCACGTACCTGCGCGCGGGCCGGTACGACGAAGCGGAAAACAACCTCAAGCGCGCCCGTGAGCTGGACCGGAACGATCCGGAAGTCGGGCTCACGCTGGCCAAGCTCTACGACGTCACCAACCGCCGAGCGGATGCGCGCCAGGTGCTCGAAAGCATGCGCAAGGGTGGCTCGGCGGCGGGAGATGCGCGCGTTCTGTACGCACTGGCGGAGCTGGAGTCCCACGAGACAGACGCACAGATGCCCGCGCGATACGAGCAACGCCTGGAACAGGCACTCGCGGTCGCGCCGGCGAATGTCGCGATTCGCGCCCGACTCGTCGACGCATCGTTGCATGCCGGTCATGCCGACAGCGCAATTCACCAACTGGAAGAAATCCGCCGCACGCCACCCGAGCTTCCGAAGGAAGCGCGGGCGTCCCTCGAGCGTGCCATTCAGCTGCTGCGTTCCGGGAAGACAACCGAGGCACGCGCGGCCGTGGACGCGTTCCTCCGCGACTTCGAGCTGACCAAGCCGTACCAGGGTGCGCTCGACGACGTACGCTGGCTGGAGGGACCGATCGCGGGCCGTCCCGTGCTCACGTTCAACCCTCGGACGCTCATCACCATGCGCGGCGCAGGCACCGCCGCGAACCATCCGGCTGCGGTCCGTTTTGTGGACATCACCAGCGATGCCGGCATCCCCGATACGCGGATCGCGCCAGGTGGCGTGGGCACGGCGCAGATGACGGTCCCCGGCACCATGGCCGTGGGCGATTTCGACGGCGACGGCAGCGATGATCTGTACATCTCGGTCAACGGGAAGGACGGCACCAAGCTGTATCGCGGACGCGCGGGACAATTCCTGGACGTCACCGATCGCGTGGGCTTGCACCTGCCGAGCGCCGTATTCGCGCAATTCGTCGACCTGGACAACGACGGCTGGCTGGACCTGTTCATCATCGGCACCGATCACGCCGCGCACCTGTTTCGCAACACCGGCGGCAGCGGCGACAACGCGGGCAAGTTCGAGGATGTCACAGCGAAGGCTGCGATGGGCGACATCGCCGGGGCCACCGGCGCGGCGTTCGCCGATCTCGATCACGACGGCGATCTGGACGTCTTTCTCGTCGGCGGCACGAAACCTGTCCTGTATCGCAACAACGGCGACGGCACGTTCGCGGAAGCATCCGCGCAGCTCGGCTTTGCCGGAGCGCCGGCCTCCGCGGCAGCGTTCGGTGACGTGGACGGCGACGGCCGGACCGACGTCGTGTCCGGCCGCGACGACGGGATCACGCTGATGCGCAACGGAGGCGCGCTGCACTTCGCGGATTCGTCGGCGGCGGCCGGCCTCCGCGCTGCGCCCGCCGCGACTCGCGCGCCCGTACTGCCGGCCGCGGTCGCACTCGGCGACTACAACAACGACGGCGCGCTGGATCTGTTCTACGGCCGCAGCAATACCGCGGAACTGTTCCGCAACACCGGACGCGGAGCGTTCGCCTCGGACGGCAACGTTACACCGCTGCGTTTCGTCGTCGTGCGTGACGCGCGGTTCTTCGACTACGACAACGACGGCTGGCTGGACCTCATCGCCATCGGCACGCAGGGCGACAACCCACGGCCGGATGTCGTCCTGCTGCACAACGAGGGGAACGGCAACTTCGTGGATCGCAGCACCCTGCTGCCGGCGACGCTGAAGGGAGGAACGTCGCTCGCGCTCTCGGACGTGGACAACGACGGCGACGTGGACGTCTTCGTGGGGGGCGTGGACGGCGGCGTGCGTCTGCTGCGCAACGACGGCGGCAACGCGCGCATGGAGGCGCGCGTGGAGCTGCACGCACTGCGCACGGGCGCGGGCAAGAACAACACGTTCGGGATCGGGTCGCGCATCGAGCTACGCGCGGGCGATCTGTATCAGACACGCGTGGTGTCCGACGCGGTCACGCACTTCGGGCTCGGACCGCACCTCAAGGCGGACGTCGTGCGCATCGAGTGGACGAACGGCGTGCCGCAGACGATCTACTTCCCCGGCAGCGATCAGGACGTGCTCGAGGGCGAGATGCTCAAGGGCTCCTGCGCGATGCTCTTCGCGTGGGACGGCAAGCAATTCCGCTTCGTGACCGACGTGATGTGGCGGAGTGCGCTCGGCATGCCACTCGGCATCATGGGCAGTCAGAGCGCATTCGCGCCGGCGCAGGCGTCGCAGGAGTACCTGCGCATACCGGGCGCGCTGGTGCAGCCGAGGAACGGCAGATACGTGCTGCAGTTCACGGAGGAGCTGTGGGAGGTGGCGTACACGGACGAGATCCGCCTGCTGGCCGTGGATCATCCCGATTCGGTGGACGTCTTCGTCGACGAGCGCTTCGTGCCGCCGGCGCCAGTGAATCTCCGAATGTACAAGACGTCGCGCTCCCACGCGCCGCTGTCCGCGGTGGACGAGCATGGCAATGACGCACTCCCTGCCCTGCGCGCGATGGATAGCGTCTACGTGTCCAATCTCACGCCGCGCGAATATCAGGGCGTCGTCGAACCGCACGATCTCGTCATGGATCTCGGGCCCGACGCGGGACGCGTGAGCTCGCATCTGGTGCTGCGCGGCTGGATCTATCCAACGGACGCGAGCATCAACGTCGCGCTCGGCCAGCAGTCCCGTATCAGGTCGACGATGCCATCGCTGGAAGTCCGCGACGCCCGCGGGACGTGGGTGATGGTGTATCCGAGCATCGGGTTTCCGTCCGGAAAGGACAAGGCGGTCGTCGTCGATCTCGGCGGCAAGTTTCCCACCGCGGATCATCACGTGCGCATCCGCACCAGCATGCAGATCTACTGGGACCAGGCCTTCGTGACGACGGACGCCGCGGACGCGCCCTCGCGGGTCACGCAGCTACGGGCGACGTCGGCGGATCTGCACAAGCGCGGATTCTCGCGCATGTATCGCAAGGGCGGGCGCTATGGTCCGTACTGGTTCGACTACAACACCGTGAGCATCCAGGACCCGTGGCGCACGATCGAGGGTGCATTCACGCGCTATGGCGACGTGCTGTCGCTGCTGAAGCAGCCGGACGACATGTACGTCGTCATGGGGCCGGGCGACGAGACGACGGTGGAATACGATGCGACATCAGCGCCGCCCCTACCCGCGGGATGGAAGCGCGATTTCCTGCTCTACACGGACGGCTGGATCAAGGACTCGGATCTCAACACGGCGTATGGGACGTCGGTCGAGCCCCTGCCATTCCATGCGATCACGTCGTACCCGTACGCGGCCGGCGAGCATTATCCCACGGACTCGGCGCATGTTCGCTACCTGAGGGAGTACCAGACGCGGGTTGTGCGGAGGGAGATCTCGGCACTCAGGAAGGCTGCACACTAGAAACGCAGCTAACGGCGTTACGCGGAATCGACTCTACTTCGTTCCCGCGCTCCGCCTTAACTTGCACGGTGATGGTCCCTCCCTCCCCAGCGCAGGCGACCTCTGCACTGCGCCGCGCACTCGTAGCGATTCCCTTCTTCGGCGCACTCGGTTTCGCGGCGTACATCGACCGTGAGCCGCTCGACGCGACGCGTGCCGATGCCGCGAATCCCGAGTTCGTGCTGCGTGATGAGACGCAGCGCGCGGGAATCACGTTCGTGCATCATCGCCCCACGTTCGACCGGAAGATCGCGAACGTCGAGCCGCACGTCGCCGCGCTCGGTGCATCCGTGTCCGTCGCGGACTTCGACGGCGATGGATGGGCCGATCTGTATTTCACCAACAGCGCGTTCGGCCATCCCAACGCGCTGTACCACAACAAGCACGACGGCACGTTCGAGGACGTCGCGGCCAGCGCAGGCGTGGCCGATCTCAACGAGCCTGGCGTGGGCGTCTCCATGGGTAGTGTGTGGGGCGACTTCGACAACGACGGGCGAGAGGACCTGCTCGTCTATCGCTACGGGTATCTCACGCTGTTGAAGAATGTCGACGGAACGCATTTCGCCGACGTCACCGAGGCGGCGGGACTCAAGCGTTGGATGAACAGCAATGGCGCCATCTGGGTCGACTACGATCGCGACGGCCTCCTGGATCTCTATGTCACCGCATACTTCCGCAGCGACATCGATCTCTGGCACCTGACGACGACGAAGATCATGCACAACAGCTTCGAGTACGCCACCAATGGCGGAAAGAATGTGCTGTTCCACAACCTGGGCGGCGGAAAGTTCGCGGACGTCACCGACCAGATGGGCGTCGGGAGCACGCGCTGGACGCTCGCGGCCGCGTCGGCCGACTTCAACGACGACGGCTGGCCTGACATCTACCTAGCCAACGACTACGGACCCGAAGAGCTGTATCTCAACGATCACGGCGAACGCTTCACGCTCAGCACCGCGGGTCTCGAGGCCGAGTCGAAGAGCGGAATGTCCGTCGCGCTGGGCGACGTGTACAATCGCGGCCGGCTCGACGTGTTCGTGACGAACATCTCCGAGCGCGGCTACCTGTTTCAGAACAACAACCTCCGGCTCAACGTCCTCAACGAAACCGGGAAGTTCCGCAACGTCGCCGATCCGGTGGTCGCTGACGCGGGCTGGGCATGGGGAGCGCAGTTCGGTGACTTGAACAACGACGGCAGCAACGAGCTCTTCGTCGCCAACGGATTCATCTCCGCCGATCGCACGCACAACTACTGGTACAGCATGTCGAAGATCGCCGGCGCGAACGGCGCGCTGTTCGAGGACGCCGCGTCCTGGCCGGCATTCGGCAACCTGAGCCTCTCCGGCTATGAGCCGTCGCGCGTCTACCTGAGCCGAGGGTTGGCCGGGTGGGCCGACGTGGCAGCGCGTGTGGGTGTGACGGACAGTCTCGACGGACGCGCCGTCGCGCTCGCAGACCTGTCGAACCGCGGCGCTGTGGACGTCATCGTCGCGGACCAGAACCAGCGCCCGGTGCTGTACCGGAACCAGCCGGCTCCGGGAAATCACTGGATCGAGTTGTCCCTGCACGGCAGCCGGAGCAATCGCAGCGCGATCGGCGCCGAGGTGACGATCACCACGCGCGACGGCCAGAAGCAGCGGCGCGTGGTGGACGGAGGGATGGGCTTCGCGAGTCAGAATGATCGTCGCCTGCACTTCGGCATCGGCCGCAACGAGTTCGTGGACCGCGTGGAGATCCGTTGGCCGTCGGGCGAGCGGCAGACCCTTCAGAATCCGGCGATCGACCAGATCGTGACGGTGCAGGAGCCGCGGTGACGGCGAAGCGCCCGCTCGACCCGCGATATCTCATCGCGGCGCTCATCACGCTCGTACTGGTCGCCGCACAGCTCCGCTACCACATGGTCGGCGGCTACGCGCGACTCGCCGTGGCGCTTGGCACGTGCATCGTGACCGAGGCCCTGCTCTCGTGGTTCGTGCGCGGCAAGGTGGTGAACCTGCAGAGCGCGTACATCAGCGGCCTGAGTCTCACGCTGCTGCTCAAGCCCCAGGGTGGCGTGCTGTACCTCTTCGTGCTCGGCGGATTCCTCGCGATCGCGTCGAAGTACGTGCTGCAGTACCGCAACAACCATCTGTGGAATCCCACCAACTTCGCCATCAGTGCGCTGCTCCTTCTGGCGCCCGGCCATGTGTCGGTGCTAAGCCATCAGTGGGGCAACGACATCGTGACGAACCTGGTGATCTGGACGTTCGGCCTGGTGATCGCGTCGCGGGTGAAGGTGCTGCACCTCACGCTCACCTATGTCGCGTGCTTCCTGGTGTTCAACGGAGCTCGCGCGCTGGCGTCGGGACAGCCGTTGATGCCCGAGATCGCGCCGCTCACCGGACCGATGTACCAGCTGTTCATCTTCTTCATGATCACGGATCCGCGCACCATCGTGCGTGATCGTCGCTGGCAGATGGTCGTGGTCGCGATCGTGGCCGCGGTGGAGACGGCGATCCGCTTTGCATCGGATCAGGGCACGCCGCTTCCGGTGGCGTTCAACGTGGGACCGGCATTCCTTGCGCTGGCGATTGTCGGGCCGATCGCGAAGTTCATCGATCTGCGTCGCTCGCCGAAGCCGGGCGCGGCTGCCACCGCGCCGGCGGGGGTCTACCCCAGCGCGGCGGCCGCGCCGTCCATTCCGCGCAGCGTCGGCAGCGCAGCGACGAGCTGATCGCGCGAGAGCCCGAGCAGGTCGTGACGGTCGACGAGCATGTCGACGTCGAGCGGATACAGGTTGTGCCGAGCAGGATCGGCGAATCCGGCGATGTTCCGCGGTGCGATCGCTTGCGTCGCCCACTCCACGAACCCCTGGCGGTCGCTCGCATGGTGCGGATCCAGTCGGCGGAGTCGATCGTGGCTCTCGGGAATCACGTGTTCGAGTGCATCGTCGCCGATCCCCAAAAACCCCGACCAGGCGACATCGTCTCCGGGCGCCACGCGCTGACGCGTCTCCGCGTAGGATACCGCAGCGAAGTAGATCAGTGCCTGGGCGACAAAAGCCTCGAAGTGCGGCATGGCATGGTACGCGCCCGCGACCAGCCGGTCGATCTGATCACCCTCCCTCGAGAGCAACGCGTCGTACCGGGAAAGGTCGCCTCTGCTCGGGAGTCGCGAATTCTCGAACATGAGTGCGATGCGCTCCACGGCGCGCAATGCCCACGCGATGCCGGTGGAGAACAGCGGATCGACGAACGCGAACGCGTGTGGCATGAGCAGCCATCGGTCCCCGGCGGCCCGCGCGAGCCGGTGCTGGATCAACGGCACATACTTCACGGGCATGGTCGGCCGAGCGTCAGCGAACGCCGCGTCGATGGTTGGGTATCGGGCTACGACCTGGCGCCAACGCATGTCCGCGGTCGGCTCCCGCCTCCCGCTCTCCACCGGCCCGCTCCGACCTGCCGACTCCCGACTTACGACTCCAGCGCTGACCACGCCGTCGTCGAAACGCAGGGAGTACATCCAGCCTTCGTCGATGACGTGATGCATCGCCGCCCAGTCATCGGGGTACGGACCCTCCTGCATCCCCGGCAGCAGCTCCGAGATCTCGCGTACGCCCTCGAAATGGCTGAACAGCAGCGACGAACGCGTGAACGTGCGTTCGATCGCACTCGGGATGCCGAGCTGACGCGCAAGAAAACCGCCGGGCCCCGAGGCATCGATCACGAACGGGGCGGCGAGCTCCACTGACTCGCCATCGCGCATGCCGCGCAAGCGAGCGCCGCTCACACTGAATGCGCATGTCGTGAGCTCCAGGCGATCCATGTAGTCGACGCCCGCGTATTGCGCCGCGCGCACAAAGTGGTGATCGACGTCCGCGCGCAACCAGTGTGAATCCGCAACGTGCGCGTTGGGGCTCGCAGCCACCAGTAATCGCTCGCCGTCGCGGCCGGCCAGCACCTCGCCCGGATGGTGGCGATAGAAGGTGAAGCCGCGCTTGAGTCCGCGACGCAGCTGCGGCAAGCGCTCCACCCAGCGCCCGTGCGCCGCGAGGTCGTAGCAATCGCGCAGTCCATACCGGCACGCGATGCGCTCCAGCGACAGGTTCGCGAGCGGCGTCGTCGATTCGCCGATGGCAAACCGCGGGTGCGTCCCGCGCTCGACGAGCACCACGTCCCTGCCGAGCGTCGCGAGCACACGTGCCAGGAGCGAGCCCGCAAAGCCGCTGCCGATGATGGCGACGTCGCAGCGTCTCACGCGACGTGCCGCGCGCAGCGAATCCGCGGCTCGCGTTGCTGGCTCAGGTTCATCCGGCCGAGACGCGCGACACGCTCCGGACCACAGTGGGCACACGTCGGTAGTCGCTCGACGTCCCACAGGTCCACGGTGATGATGGCGTTCGCGGTGCCAATCGATTCATCCAGGGCGGCCTCGAGCTGCTCGAACGTCGGCGGTACGAAGTCGCCGGCCGAGAGGAGCCGCTCCATCTCCCCGTTGCCGCCGCGCACGGGGATGATGGCGACGGTGCGCGCTCCGGCGCGCACCGCGTGCTGCACCGTACGCGTCGTCCACTCCACGCTCTCTTCGGCCGACACGTATGGCGCCCCGAGCAAAACGAAGGCACGGACGTCCACGTCATGATCCCGCAGACATCCGACGGCGCGGTCGAACGCGGGCACGTCGATCTTCTTGTTCAGCGTTCGCATGGCGCCTGGATGCACCGTCTCGAGGCCCACCGCAACCTCGAGCCTGCCGCCGAGCATGCGCGCGAATTCCAGCGCGGGCGTCCCGACAGTGCTGACATGCGACTCCACGGTCACGCCCTCGAATCCGTCGCAGAGGCGCGCGATCGCGGGCAGGTCGTCGATCGGCACCGCGCGGCGGTCGAAGAAGTTGCTGGCGTTGTACAGCTTGATGCGCTCGGGGCGAGCGCCGCGCAGCTGCCCGAGCGTACCGGCGATCTGCGCCGGCAACGCGCCGAGTGGCGTCGGACCGTCGATGGTGTAGCGCCACAGATCGCAGAAGCTGCACGTGAATGGGCACTCGGCGCCGGCGAGAAAGACGGTGAGCGTCCGTTCGATGCGGCCGTTGGGCGGCGGCCGGCGCTCGTTCTCGATCGTCGAACCGTGCGCGCGCCACGCGTCCACCGCGGGCTTGGCAGGACGCAGCGACCGTATGCGCCGGTCTTCAGCGAGTGGCGACACCCGCGCTCACGACGTCGGCGTGCAGCCGCTCGAACTGGCGCCGGTACTTCGCCTCGTTGCGCGGGAACAGCCGCGGCACGTCGCGCGCGGCGACCGATCCGTG
>DATFHG010000118.1:0-19897 GCA_035248725.1 Gemmatimonadaceae bacterium
GTGCGGATCGTGCTTCGTAACGCGGAGATGTACCGCGGGATTCACGGATTGAAAAAGTAGAGCTGACGGCGCAGCTGACCGTGCAGCTAACGGCGTCATGGAGACGGCCTATGCGACGTCATAACGGCGGCTTTAGGACCGCCAGAAAGGCCGTCCTCGAGCCGCCGTCATGTGCGTTCTTATGCCGCTTTTCTGTGCGCCTTCAGCTGCGCCGTTAGTTGCGTTGTTACTTCTGTTGTCAGTCGTGTCCTACCACCCTGGCGCCAACTGAATTCCCATCACCCAATTCTTGTAGTTCCGCTCGAACGGATGCGCGATGTACGTCTCGAGGATCATGTAGCCCAGCACATTCGCGCGGAATGACAGGCCGGTGCTGAACACGGGCGTCCGCACCGCGCACGGGACGGCGTAGCCGAACGACGTCGTCTTGTTGGCGCACTGCGCGGGCACGGAGTTGTCGCTGCCTCGCGCGAACCGTACATCCGGCGCCTGGTCTCCCGTCCAGGCCAGGCCCGCGTCGAAGAAGGGCGACACCTCCAGCGGCAGATACGGGAAGTCGATCAGGCCGAACGACGGCGTGCCCAGCACGGGAATACGGAACTCGGCGTTGAACACCGCGAGCCGGCTGCCCAGCAGCCGCTCGAACACGGGGCAGTGTCCATCGGGGCTCGGCGCCTGATTGCACTCCGAGACGAGCGTCGAGTAGCCGTAGCCGCGAATGAACGTTTCTTCGCCGAGGAACAGCGGGTTGATCTTGTCGTAGTTGTCCGCGTCACCGCCGTACCGCCCGTAGTGGAACGCGCGGAACGCCAGCGTCGTCGGACGCATGAAGAAATACCGGCGCATGTCGGCGAGTCCGGTGTTGAACTTCACCGAGCCCACCGTTGGCGATACTTCGAACCGGTAACGCATGCCCACGATCGGCGACGTGAACGCCGCGAAGGAGTTGTCTCCCACGTACGCCATGTTCGCCTGCTCGTAGAACAACGCGGGCGGGCCGCCTTGCAGGCTGCGCTCCCAGTTCGACAGCGGCTGGCCCGTGCGCGTGATGAAGATGCTGTCGATCTGCTGCTCGTACGCGAGACGCGTGACGCTCGTCCCGAACTCCAGTCGGCGCGTGCTGCTGAATGGGTACTGGCCGGACACCATGGCCTGATCGACGAAGATGCGCTGCAGCACCTGCTTGTACACGCCGACATTCGGATCGTTGGTCCCGTTGACCGCCACGTAGCCGGTCAGGTAGGGGATGTGCTCCGCGCCCGCCATCCAGTTCACGCGTCGCTTCAGGTTCTGATAGAACACGGCGCCGCCGAAGTCGCGCACGGTGCCGTTGGCCTGCACCGCCGAAAAGATCTGCTGGTCGCCGAGCTGGTCGCCCCACAGCGCCGAGATGCCGCCGATGACGCCGGTGCCCATGTAGCCGCCCGTCGTCACTCCGATCGACGGCTGACCGAGCGCGTCGAGCGCGAACGACGGATGATACGGCACCACCCGGAAGTCGCCACCGGACACGAGTCCCGTCTCCGGGTCGCTCAGGTACGACGCGACCGACATGTTGCCCGCGACGTCGCCGGGCGGCAGCGTGGCTGCGCTGGCGACACGCACACCGGATTCCGCGCTGATCGGCTCACCCATCAGCTGCGATGGATCGAGCGAGAGAATCTCGTGTCCCTGGCTCTTGAACGACGTGAGCATCAGGCGCCCGGTCTTCTGCGCCACGCTGATCGCGGGCGAGATGGACGTGATGCCGCTGACGCCCGTCGAGATATGCGTGATGCGGTACATCTGCTCGTCGGCGAGGTCCATGCGGTAGACGTCGCTGATCCCGTCCTGGTCGGACACGAAGTACAGATTCCGCCCGTCGGGTGAGAACTGCGGGTTGATGTGCTTCCCGTGCGCGAAGCCGCGGTGCACCGTCACCTGCCCGGTGGTGAGATCCATCGTCGCCAGCTTCAGATCGCCGAAGGTCATCTTGTCGAAATTCGTTTCCTCGGACTGATCCGTCGCGTACGCGATCGTTTTCCCGTCGGGGGAGAAGGTGGGCTGCAGCTGCGCATACCGGTCATTGGTCAGCTGTCGCACCGCACCCGTCTGGACGTTCATCAGGTACAGATCGCTGATGCCACCCTTGCTGCCGGTGAACGCGATCTCCTGTCCGTCCGGCGACCACGCCACGTTGTACACGGCGCCCACGCCGGCGGGACGAATGCTCTTCTCCACCTTGCCGTTGTGCGTGTCGAGAATGGAGATCTCGTTGTTGCCCTGGTTGTAGACGATGAACGCGAAGCGTCGGCCGTCAGGCGAGAAGTCACCGGACGAGTTAATGAAGCTGATCGCGTCGAAGTGTCCGTCGCTCTGCGGGCCGGCCAGGCGCCGGATGATCCTGCCGCTCGCGGCATCCGCCATCACGAGGTCGATGCCGAAGAGATTCGTCTTCGTCGTGAAGAACGCGACGTACCTGCCGTCGGCGCTCTGCGCGGGCCCCACGTTGAACTCACTGCGCTCCTTCAGTCCCACGACCATCTTGCCCACGCTGTCCGGATGCGTGCGGCCGGCGATCTGACCCGTGTAGAACGCCTTGTTCGCCGCGGCCCAGTCCTTCGAGAGGGAGTCGCTGTTGAGGCCGAGCGCGCGAACCAGCGCCTGGTCCCAGCCCACGCGCAGCGCGGTGCGGTACACGTCCACCACGGCGCGATCGCCCCAGCGTCCGCCGATGTACGCCCACAGCGCCTGTCCGTACCGGTACGGGAAGAAGCGCGGGTCCGTCGTGAGCTGCTTGATCGTCGGGAACTTGTTCTGCTGTACGGCGTCGCGCATCCACATCGCCGTCAGCGCGTCGTTGCGGCCGAGCGAGAAGTATTCGGCCATGCCTTCGATGAGCCACAGGGGCAGCGCGTTGAGTCGCGCCAGCCCGCCGGCGCCCGGCGACGTTTCGGCGATGTTGTACTGGAACACGTGCACCAGCTCGTGTCCGATGACGTGCTCGTCGTCCTTGTAGACGCCGGTGAAGGGCAGCACCACGCGCGTCCGCAGCCCTTCGGTGATACCACCCGTGCCCTCTTCGGGTTGCTCGCCGACGACGTTCGTCTGCTCGAAGTCGGGGTGGTCGGCGTAGAACACGATCGACTTCCGATCGAACTGATGCCTGAAGATGTCCGACAGGCGCGTGTACCAGCGCTCTTCCTCGCGGCCGGCGTCGTGGACTTTCAGCGATTCCGCGGGATAGAAATACAGATCGAAGTGGTCGGACTTGATGATGCGCCAGTCGAAGTTCTCGTACTGCACCTTGTTCCGGCCGAAGTACTGCGCGCGGAGGGGGTGGACGCCGAGGAACGCGGCGAGCGCGAAGACATAGGCCGCGATGCGGCCAGAGCGAGTGATCATGGAGGCCCCGAGTCTACACCAACAAAAAGGTGATCCGGCATTGCGAGGTGTATCGCCGCCGGTCCCATCTGCTGGGCGGGCAAGGCGTGTGCCTCGATCGCTGCGGCGCCGCCGCGTTGCGTCACGGCCCTGCGCTTTCCAATAGTAGGGGACGTCAGCATCCCCCTCCCGTGCTCTAAACCACATGAAACGTCGCTCGAGTTACAAGGTCACCTTCTTCGACCGACACGGTCCAGCCGCCGAACAGCAGCTCAAGGCATTCGGGATGGGCATGATGGTGTTCGGTCTGAGTGTTCCGATGTTTCTGGCCGCCGGCTACAAAGCCGGTCTGGGCACTGCCGGCGTCATAGGGATGACACTCGGCGGGTCGCTTACCCTCGGTGCCCTGGCGACGTACGTCGGGTTGAAGGGCGCGCAGGCGGCCGCCGACGTCGCGCAGTACGTCACGGCCGGAGGCTCCTCCACGCCGTACGAGGAGCAGTTCTCCCATGAACAGGCGCTGGTGATGCAGCGCGACTACGCCACGGCGCTCGAGCTGTACGAGCGGCGCATCGCCGACGCCCCCGCGGAACCCCGCGTCCGCATCGCGGCCGCGGACCTGTATGCGACGCACGGGCAGAACCCCAGCCGCGCGGCGGAATTGTACCGGGAAGTGCAGCGGATTCCGGAGGTAGGCTCCGGCCACGACATCTACGCCACCAACAAGCTCGCCGATCTCTATCTCGGCCCGCTGAAACAACCCGGTCGGGCCCTCGTGGAGTTCCGGCGACTCGTCGAGCGCTATCCCGGCAGCACGGCCGCGGGCCACGCGAAGGCGGCCATCGCGAATCTCAAGCCGGACGTCGTCCAGCGTCAGTCGAAATCGTGACTCCGGCGATCACGCTTCTTCTCGCTCGTCTTTCGCTTCGTCCGCAGGCGTTTCTCGACTGACGACAGCGACGGTCGCGTCTTCCGACGCTTCTTCGGCACGATCAGCGCGCGGCGCACCAGATCGGCGAGACGACGCTCGGCTTCCTCGCGATTCTGCGTTTGACTGCGGGAGTCACTTGCCACCACGCGGATGTCACCATCGACGTCCATCCGTCCACCGAGCTTGTCGCGGAGACGGTTGCGCTGGTCGTCGGTCAGCGCGCGCGAGGTTTCCACGTTCCACGTGAGCTCGATGCGGGTGGAGGATTTGTTGACGTGTTGTCCGCCCGGCCCGCCGGCGCGCGTCGCGCGATAGGTCAGTTCCGATCGCGGTATCGAGAGCTCATTCGATATCGGAAGCCGATCTTCAGGCATCAGAGCCCGGCGAGTGGTACAACGACACCAGTTGCGGGTGGTTAGTGACTCGCGACGCTCAATTCCGGCGTCTCGTTCTCGCGCTTGAGCAGGACGCGCACGGCGGCGACGCGGCGGCCGTCCATCGCCACGACCTCGAGCTCGCCGCCCGGGAACTTCACGCGGTCTCCCATGTGCGCCAGCCTGCCGAGCTCACCGAAGACGAATCCGCCCAGCGTGTTCCAGTCGCCGTCGGGAATGCGCAGCTGATAGTCGCTGCGGACGTCCACCAGCGAGAGTGATCCCGAGAGCTCGAGTACGCCGTTGGACTCGACGGCGGAGCGCGTGGCGAAATCGTATTCGTCGTTGATGTCGCCGATGACTTCCTCGATCAGATCCTCGAGCGTCAGGATGCCCGCCGTCCCGGCATACTCATCGAGCACCACGGCCATGTGCGCGCGCTTCTTCCGCAGGTCGTCGAGGACCCGCTCGGCCGGTCGATTGTCCGGGACGTAGATCGCCGGCCGGACGTAATCGGCGAGCACGAACGGTTTGCCGTCCGGATGCAGCCACAGATCCTTGGCGAGAAAGACGCCGACCACGTCGTCCAGCGTGTCGCGGTACACCGGGTAGCGCGAATACCGTTCGCTGCGGACCAGTTGCCACACCTCTTCCTCGCTCGCGTCGTGCGCCAGCGCGACGATGTCGGTGCGCGGACGCATGACGTCCCGCGCTTTCTTTTCATGGAAGTCGAACACACCCGCGAGCATCGCCGTGTCGGTCTCGTTCAGCGCGCCGTGCTCGCGCGATTGCATGACCAGCAGCCGCAGCTCGTCGGGCGAATGCACCTCGTCGCGCTCCGACGCGGGCTGGATGCCGAACACGCGGAGCAGCGCTCCGGCCGCTCCGTTCAGGAACCAGATGCCCGGATACACGAGCGTCGAGAACACGCGAAGCGGCCGCGCGACGAACTTGCTGACCGATTCCGGCTTGGCCAGAGCGATGCTCTTGGGCGCCAGCTCGCCGATGACGATGTGCAGGAAGGTGATGATCCCGAACGCGATCGCGAGCGCCGCACCCGAGTGCACGACCGTGGTGGGTATCTCCCACCCCAGCTTCTGGAAGCCGTGATCGACCAATCCGGCCAGCACGGGCTCGCCCACCCAGCCAAGCGCCAGCGACGCCAGCGTGATTCCCAGCTGCGTCGCGGAGATGTAGCGGTCCAGATTCCCCAGCGCGCCCTTGACCGCTTTGGCCCCACGATCACCGTTCTGGGCCAGCTCGTCGATGCGGCTGCGCCGCACTGCCACCAGCGCAAACTCGGCGGCGACAAAGAACGCGTTGGCGAGAACGAGCATCAGCACCAGACCGAGCCGAAGCCCCAGTCCGTTGCCAATCATCGTCTCCGTGAACCGATCCTGGACGATCATCATAGCCTAGGATAGAAACTCATCGCTGCCCTGATCGTCCAGACTTATAGCAGAATGCCAGAGTAGCACCAACCCTCCATCTCTCGCACTTTGCAAGACCGACATACGCCGCCGCACGGCAGGTTATCGCCGCGTGGTGTGCGTCCCCAGATACAAGCCATGCTGGATCCGCGCCTGTTGCTGCGCTGGATCTATATCGGCCGTCTCTCGATCGCCGTCGCCATTTTCGTGGCGGCTGTGTTCGTTTGGACGCGGGCCGACACCGTCAACCTGCTGATCGTCTCGCTGGCCTTCGCGCTGACGACGGGGGTGACGGTCGCTTCCGTAGCCTACTCCGAGATCTACAAGCGACCGCTCCGGAGCACGTTCCTCTACCTCCAGAGCGTCTTCGATCTGATCCTCGTGACGGCCGTCGTGCACGTTACGGGTGGCGCGGCGTCGCAGTTCGCGGCGCTCTACATCCTCGTCATCGCGTCCTCCACGCTGCTGCTGCCGCTCGGCGGTGGCTTCCTGATCGCCGCGCTTGGCAACGTCCTGTACGTGGCGGACGTCATCTGGGCCGTCGACACGACGTTGACGCTCGCCGTGTGGCTGCAGCTCGGCGTTTTCGTGCTCGTGGCCCTCGGCAGCGGCTATCTCGCCGTACTGCTGCGACGTCAGGGGGAAGGCAAGGAGCTTCTCGTCGCCGAGCTGCTGCACCTGCGCCTCCAGGCGGACGACATCCTTCGCAACATCCGCAGTGGCGTGTTGACCGTGGACTCCGGTGGACGCCTGCTGTACGCCAACCCGATGGCGGAGCAGATGCTCGAGCTCAATCTGCTCGGCAAGCTCGGACAGCCCATCGTCGCGGAGCTGCAGAAAATCGCGCCCGAGCTGGCGCACGCGCTCGAGCGTTCGATCACCGATCGCATCCGCACGACGCGCGCGGAAGGATTGGTGCGCACCGCCGCGGGCGACTTCTCCATCGGCGTCACGACGACCTATACGGAAGGCGACGGCCAGCGCACGAACCGAACGACGACGGCGATCTTCCAGGACATCTCCGACGTGAAGCGCATGGAGGCGCTGCGGCTGCGCGCGGAGCGTCTCGAAGGCGTCGCCGAGCTCAGCGCCGCGCTGGCGCACGAGATCAAGAATCCGCTCGCGTCCATCCGCAGCGCGATCGAGCAGCTGTCGCGCATCCCGCGAGCCGGCGAGGACGAGCGCACGCTGTCCGCGCTCGTGCTGCGCGAGTCGGATCGGCTCTCGCGTCTGCTCACGGAATTTCTCGACTTCGCGCGCGTGCGCGTGGCGCGCAGCGATCGCGTGGACGTCGGCGAGATCGTGCGCGCGGCCGTGACGCTGGCGTCGGCGCACCCCGACCGCCGCCGCGGCGTTCGGGTCACCTGCGCCGTGCAGTCCACCGGTACGCTGGTCGTGGAAGGTGACGAGGACCTGCTGCACCGGGCGGTGTTCAACCTCGCGCTGAACGCGGTGCAGGCGTCTCCGGAGAACGGCGAAGTGAGCGTCGAGGCGTCGGTGCTGGACGAGGCGTCGGAGCGGATGCCATTCGGGACCGCCTTCGAGCGCGGCAGCATCGCGGTCCGCGTCAGCGATCAGGGGCCGGGCATTCCCTCGGAAATCAGGGAGCGGCTGTTCGACCCGTTCTTCACCACGAAGGAAGGCGGCAGCGGTCTCGGGCTCGCGGTCGTGCATCGCGCGATCGAGGCGCACCGCGGCCTGGTGTTCTTCGACAGCGCGCCGCATGGCACGCGCTTCACGGTCATTCTCCCCCGCACGCATTCGGCCACGCCCTCTCCCGTGGCCGTAGGAGCGATGGCGTAATGCAACAGAGCAATCTGCCGAGTGTGCTCGTCGTCGACGACGAAGTCGCGATCCTCGACACGCTGCGCATCCTCCTCCGCAATGAGGGCTTCGAGCCGCACCTGGTGCAGGGCGGACGCAAGGCGATCGAGGACCTGGGCGCGATTCGCCCCGACATCGTGCTCACGGACATCAGGATGCCGACCGTGGGCGGTGTGGAGGTGCTCGCCGCGGCGCGCGAAAGCGATCCCGACGTCCCGGTCATCCTGATGACCGCGCAGGCCACGCTCCAGTCGGCGATGCAGGCCGTGAACGAGGGTGCGTTCTACTACATCCAGAAGCCGTTCCGCAACGACGAGCTCATCGCGATCCTGAAGCGCGCCGCTGAACACCGGCGACTGCGCGCGGAGAATCGCTCGCTCAAGCAGGAGATCCGCCGCCGGCAGAAAACCACCAGCGACCGCCCGATCGGCGTGAGCAAGGTGTGGACGGACATTCTGCGTCTCGCCGAGACGGTCGCGCCCACCGACTCCACAGTCTTGATCCAGGGAGAATCCGGCACGGGCAAGGAAGTGCTCGCGCGCTTCATCCACGAGCTGTCCAATCGCGCCGATGCGCCCTTCCTCTCCATCAACTGTGGCGCGCTGCCCGAGAGCCTGCTCGAATCCGAGCTCTTCGGACACGTGAAAGGGTCATTCACGGGCGCCGTGAAGGACAAGCAGGGACTGTTCACCGCAGCGGCGCATGGCACCTTCTTTCTCGACGAGATCGGCGAGACGACGCCGGCGACGCAGGTGAAGCTCTTGCGCGCGCTTCAGCATCGTGAAGTCATTCCCGTCGGCGCGACCGAGTCCGTTTCCGTCGACGCGCGTCTCATCGCGGCCACGAACCGCAATCTCGACGACGAGATCAAGACGGGGCGCTTCCGCAGCGACCTGTATTACCGTCTGAACGTCATCTCCATTCACCTGCCGCCGCTGCGCCAGCGGCGCGACGACATTCCCGTGCTCTCCGAACACTTTCTGCACCGCATCGCCGCGTCTCGCAGCGAAGCGCCCAAACGTCTGCATCCCACCACGGCCGAGGCGCTCCAGGAGTATCAGTGGCCCGGCAACGTGCGTGAGTTGGAGAACGCGCTCGAACGCGCGATCATCCTCACCGAGGGCGACCAGATCATGCCGGCCGTCCTGCCCGAGCGCATCACGGAGCGTCGCGCCGAGCCGCTCATCTCCTCGCGCGCGCCGGTGAATCCGACGCTCGAGGCGGTGGAGCGCGCATACATCATGTGGGTCCTGCAGAGCGAAGGCGGCAACAAGTCGCGCGCGGCGGAAGTGCTGGGCATCGATCCATCGACGCTGTATCGCAAGCTGTCGCGGTACGGGGTGGAGGCGGACGCATGAGCCCCTATCGCACACCGCTCGAGGCACCACGGGCGACGCTCTCGGTGCTGATGCCCGTGTACAACGAGCGCGACACCATCGCGTCGATCATCGACGCCGTGCATTGCGCGCCGATCGCCCCCCTGCAGCTCGAGGTCGTCGTCGTGGACGATTGCTCCACGGACGGGAGCCGCGACGTGCTGACGCAGCTGCAGCGCCAGGGACGCATTCACAAGCTGCACCTTCAGCCCGGCAATCGCGGCAAGGGCGCGGCCATCCGCCACGCCCTCGGGATGAGCACAGGCGACATCGTCATCGTTCAGGACGCTGACCTCGAGTACGATCCCGCCGACTGGCCCGTACTGCTCGCGCCGATCATCGACGGCAAGGCCGACGCGTGCTTCGGTTCACGCTTCCTCGGCGGCCCGCACCGCGTGCTGTTCTTCTGGCACTCGGTGGGCAACAAGCTGCTCACGATGGTGAGCAACATGTTCACGAACCTGAATCTCACCGACATGGAGACGTGCTACAAAGCCATGCGCGGCGAGCTCGCGCGGTCCCTGCAGCCGAAGCTCACGAGCAACCGGTTCGGCTTCGAGCCGGAGATCACGGCCCGTCTCGCGAAGGCCAACGCACGCATCTTCGAGGTGCCGATCTCGTATTCCGGCCGCACGTACGCGGAAGGCAAGAAGATCAACTGGCGCGACGGCATCGCCGCGTTCTGGCACATCGTGAAATACAACCTGTCGGCATGACCGGTCTGGCCTGGCGCGCAGGCAACGCGCGCTGGTGGTGGCTGCTCGCGCTCGGCATCCTGGTGCTGGCCCTTGCCGCTGGCGCGACGAGCTGGCACAACGGCTTCGCGTACGACGACGTCTATCTGATCGCGAAGTCCGCGCGCATGCACACCCTCGCGGGATGGTGGCGCGAGTTCGCGCACACGTACTGGCCTGAGGATTCGGGCGGCGACGGATATCGGCCCCTCACGATTCTCGCGTTCCGCCTCGAGTACGCGATCGGGGCGGGGAAGCCGTTGGTGTTTCACGCCGTGAACATCGCTCTCCACGCCGCGACCTCGGTCGCGGTGTTCTGGCTCGCGACGGCGCTGCTGCCCCTCGGTGCGGGGTGGATTGCGGGCGCTCTGTATGCCGTGCATCCGGTCCACGTGGAAGCCGTGGCGAACATCGTCGGGCAGTCCGAGCTCTGGGTGGCGCTGCTCACCACGCTGTCCATGGCGCTGTTCGTCCACGCGCGTCGCGCGGGGCCGCTGAACGTCCGACACTGGGTTGGCATCGGCGTGTTGTACGCCATCGCGCTGCTGTTCAAGGAGCACGCGATCGTGTTGCCAGCGCTGTTGATCGCGGCGGAAGCCATCGTCGTTCCGGATCGCGCGCCGCTGAATGCCCGGCTGCTGCGGATGCGTCTCCCGCTGCTGGTGCTGACCGTGGTTGCGCTGGGCTACCTCTGGGCGCGCAGCGTCGTCGTCATCGGCGGATTCTCCGGTTTCCAGCCCTATATCGTCTTCCAGGCGCTCAACCTGTCGGCGGCGAATCGCATTCTCACGATGGTGGGCGCCGCCCCGGAATGGCTGCGACTCTTCCTCTGGCCGGCTCGGCTGATGACCGAGTACGCGCCACCGTACATTGACATCGCCCAGGGGCCGAGCGTCTCGCAGCTGCCCGGACTGCTGGTGCTGCTGGGCATCCTCGGCCTGATGCTCGCGTGCTGGCGGCGCAGCCCGGTCACATCGTTCGGCATTGCGTGGCTGGTGATCACGCTCCTGCCGGCGAGCAACTTTGTCGTGCCCGCCGGATTCATCATCGCGGAGCGCACGCTGCTGTTGCCCAGTGTGGGCGTGATGCTCGCGCTGGGATCCGCCGTCCCCTGGCTGTACGAGCGTCTCGAATCCCGGCGCATCGCCCAGTACGGCGCCGCGTGCGCCCTCGGCGTCATTCTCGCGCTGGGTATCTGGCGCAGCAGCACGCGAAATCCCGTCTGGAAGGACAACGAGACGCTGTTCCGCCAGGCCATCAAGGATTCGCCCGAGAGCTACCGCGCGCACTTCATGCTCGGCGTGCTTCTGTTCGAGCGGCTGCGAAAGACCGAGGGCGACAACGAATACCGCGAAGCGTTCCGACTCTTTCCGTACGATCCGCTCATGTCCCTCGCGCTCGCGGAGCAGTATCGCAAGGCGGGCATGTGCGACGCGGCGATCACGCTGTATCGATGGCTCTACACCATCGAGCCGGATGCGCAGAGCGGGCACACCGGATTCGCCACCTGCCTGCTGGTCACGCTGAAGCTCGATGAAGCACGGACCGAAGCCCTGCGCGCCATCCGCTCCGGTGGCGACGTGCCCGCGGCGCGCGCGATCATCCGCGCGGCGACGGCGGCGCGCGACTCCCTCGCCGTGCGTCACATGGCCGCGGACACGGCCACCGCGATCGTCCCCGCCAGCTCCGCGACGCACTCGCCACTCCCACCCAGCTCGCGTTGAATCGAACGACCCTGCCGTTCCGCCTTCTGGCGGCGGTCTATCTCGTGCTCGGCGTGTTCCCGCTGGCCAACGTGATCCGCGACGGGTCTGTGCTGTGGTATTCGCGCGCCGCGACGGAATGGGCTACGAGCGGCGTCGTGCTGCTCCTCGTCATCGCCCTCGTGGTGCTCGTCTTCGGGGAGCGCAGCGATCTCGCCATCGCTGACGCACGGCGACGCCTGCTGGCGCCGCGACCGCTCATCTTCGGCGTCGCCGTCTCGCTGTTCGCGACGGTCGTGGCGGCGCTGCTCGCCCGCTACTGCTTCTCGGGACTTCCGTTCACGAGCGACGAGATGGCGCAGCAGTGGCACGCGCGCATCCTGCTCAGCGGCCACCTGGCAGCGCGACCCGAGTCGGCGCCGGTCTTCTTCAACACGGCGCCCGTCTTCGACCACGACGGTCGCTGGTTCTCCCAGTATCCCATCGGCGGGCCGCTGTTCATCGCCGTCGGCATGGCCGTGCACGCGGCGTGGTTGGTGAACCCCGTGTTGCTCGGTGTCGCGACCTGGCAGCTGTATCGCTTCCTGCGTGTCGCAAGCGATGAAGTGTCCGCGCGCATCGTGACGCTGCTGTTCGTCGTGAGCCCGATGGTGCTGATCATGGCGGCCAGCCAGATGAACCACGTGCCGGCACTCGCGTTCGCACTGCTCGCGCTCGCTCGTCTCGCGGCATGGGACAACGAAGCTGACGCCGTGGCGCGGCGCCGGCATGCGGCGGTCATCGGTCTCGCGATCGGCGTCGTGGCCCTCGTCCGGCCGCTCGACGCGTTCGTCGTCGCCCTCGTGGTCGGGGTGTTCCAGCTCTGGCGCACCCGCGCGGATCGCTCGCGTATGCCCTCGCTGGTCGCGGAGGGAATGGCGCTCGCGATTCCCATCGCGTTCCTGCTCTTCGCCAACTGGCGCACCACCGGGCAACCGCTCCTCTTCGGCTACGAAGCGTTGAACGGCCCCGAACACGCGATGGGGTTTCACCTCGACCCGAACGGCCTGTCGCACACGCCCGCTCGCGGTGTGGCGCTGGTGTCGGGATACCTGATGCGCCTGAGTCGCTACCTCTTCGAGTGGCCGATCCCGGGCGTGCTCGTGATTGCCGCTGGGCTCGCGCTCATTCCGCGGCCGAATCGCTGGGACCTGCTCCTGGCCGCGCTGTCCTTCGGTTTCGTCGTCGCGTACTCGGCGTACTGGTTCGACGGCTTTTTCGCTGGTCCACGGTTTCTGTACACGGCGGTTCCCGCATTCGTCTATTTCGCCGCGCGGGCACCGCAGTGGCTGAGCGAGCGGTGGGTCGGTCGCTTCGCCACGGCGCGACGCGTCGGATTCATCCTCCTGCCCGTGTGCGTCTTCGTCGCATGGCTCGGCCCCGCCGCCATGTCGAGCGCACGCGCGCGCGCGCAGTCGTACCACGAGCAACGCACCAAGCTCAAGACCGACGTCGACGCGCAGATGCGGCGGGCCGGCATCCACCACGCGCTCGTGCTCGTGAACGAGGGGTGGCGCGGTCGGCTTCAGGCGCGGCTCCGCGTGCTGGGTATCTCGCAATTCCGCGCCGAGAAGGTGCTGAGCACCGTCGATGCCTGTGCGCTGCAGACGGCCCTCGACGGCGACGACGCCCGACCCGTCGGTCCACCGCGCGACCGCGCGGAGCGCGCGATCGCACGCGCCGCCGCATTCGGTCCCGCGTCCATCGAGCACGGACAGCAGGCGGATCAGGCCATCGCGTTGGTCCCGGGCAGCAAGCCGACCCCGGTATGCCTCGAGGAATTCACGCGCGATACCGCCGGCACCATCTCGTATCCGATCTTTCTCGCGCGCCAGCACGTGGAGCGAGACGGCCGTGTGGGTGGTGACATCGTGTTCGCACGCGACCTTGGTCCGCGCGACTCGCTGCTGCTGCCGCGTTTCGGCGACCGCACATGGTATCGCTACCACCCCGTGCGTTCGCTCGATGACACGTCGCCGGCCGTCGTGCCCTTCGAGACGCCCTAGCGCAGCAGCGGCACTCCCACCAGCTGGTCCTCGTCGAAGTCGTACGACGCGCGGTTCGGCGCCAGCCGTCGCAGCTCGGCGTTCCGCGGACCCAGGTCGTGCACCACCCAGACGGGTGCCGCGTTCAGATCGGGATAGTTGAACACGACGGAGATGTGCTGTGCCGATCGCGGCGTGTAGTGGATGAACACGATCGCGGGCTTGGAGGGCAGCTTGGCGATCTCACGCGCGAACAGGCGATCGAACCCGGCCCGGGCGTGATGGTCGCCGCGCCAATGCGTCCAGTTCGAGATCCCGAACACGAACAGCAGCGCCGTCGCGAGTGCCGCGGCCAGCTTGATCGCGCGATCCTCGCGATTCAGCCGCGCGGCCACGTACCAGAATCCCACGGCGGTGAGGGTGCTGATCGCCCCCGCGGTCTCCACGTAGTAGATGGTCCACGGCGGATAGTGCGCGTAGCTCAGGTGCAGCAGGAAGGTGCTGAGGACGCTCAGCATCGCGAATTTCAAGGGACCATTCATCGCGAACAGTCCCGCGATCGCGAACACGAGCAGCGGGAGACGCCAGTTCTGGTAGAACGCGGCCGTAATGGCCACGACGCGCTCATACGCCGTGAGCGGCAGCCGCTTGATGCTCTGCTGCTGGTGGGCCGAGTAGAAGTAGTCATTGAGCGTCTTGAGCACGGGCGTCTCGCCACGACGCGGAGGGGCGCTGTCGACGGTGAAGCCGATCTTGTCGTAGGCCATGTAATCGCGCCGGTACAGCTCGATCGGCGTCAGGCGCCAGTTGCCGGTGGTCTCCGCGCTCCACAGCGGGAGGATGGACACCACCGCCGTTCCGACGACCATCGCGAGCGCGAGGTCGGCCCAGCGGCGCGCGCGGCTGACGTCGCGGATCACCACGACGCCGATCGGGATCGCGAACGCGAACGCCGTGAATGGCCGTGTGATGGCGCACCACCCCATGCACAACGCGACGAGCATGAGCCATCGTCGCCGCCGCGTTTCGCGCCAGCTGAGCAACGCCCACCACGACGACAGGATCATCGTCGTCGTCGTCAGCTCCGAGAAGAAGCTCGGCTGGAATCGCAGCACGATCGGCGCGGTGAGCCACAGGAGCCAGCTGAGCGCGCCCACCCAGGGATTGAACACGCGCATTGCGAGGCCGAAGATGAGCGCCGCCGTGATGCCCGTGAGCACGAGGGGCATCAATGCGGGAAAGCCGACCAGCGCGCCCGGCGTGAGCAGGAGCGCGTGCCCGGGCGGATACTTCGAGGCGACCGCGGGCACGACCATGACGTGCGGCTGCTCGAAGAACTCCGGTATCGGCGGGCTGGGCGCCACCCACTTCCCGCGGGCGAAGATCTCCGCCTGCAGGATGTACGACACCTCGTCGTGCACCTTCGCGATGGGCACGAGATCGCCCCACGTGTACCACACCACCAGGCTCGACACCACCGCCGCGACGAGGGGGCCGAACCGCCGCAGCGCGCGTTCGATCGCGTCGAGCCGCACGCGGGACGTCGCGTCTCGCGCGTATCGCGGGACCAGCAGCGCGGCGGCGAATGCCAATGCAGCGGCGACGATCAGGAGAACGGCTTCGGTCTTGGTCATGGAGTGACGCGGGGCGCTTTGCGCGCGATGACGAGAAGAGAACTGCCGAAGGGGAGGCCGCGCTCGCGCGTCAGGCGCTGTTCGCCGCGCGAGAGCAGATAGAGCAGGCGGTTCAGGAGGCGCGGTGGCACGCGCGGAGGTCTCGGCTCACCAGCGGGCCGCAACGCCTCCAGCATGCGCGTGGCGAATTTCGCGGGAACCATCCAGTGATAGAAATACCGGCTGTGTTCCACCTCGAACCCCGCCGATTGCGCCAGGCGCGTGAAACTGGCGCGCATGTAGCGGGTGAAATGGCGGTTCAGCACGTCGTGACGCGTCCACAGCAGCATGAACGCCGGTACCGTGACGAACAGGATCCCTCCCGCCTCGAGAAGTTCGTAGGCGTACGCGAGTGCGGACCGCGGATCGGTGAGATGCTCGACCACGTCCAGCATGAGGATGAGGCCGAACTCGTGTCCGGGACGGAAGGTGCGATCGAAGGGGCCGACGTGGATGCGCGCGCGGTGCTTTCCGTCCGGCGTCACGAGCGATTCGTCGGACTCCACGCCTTCGACCTCGCCGTAGGTCGCCAGCGCGTCGAAGAACAGCGCGTCGCCGCACCCCACGTCGAGGATGCGCGTCCAGCCGCCGGCCGGACGCAGGCGGTCAAGTTCCGCGAGGATGAAGCGCTCGCGCGCGCGCCACCACCAGTGACGCTCGTACAGCTCGCGGTACTCGCTCGCGTAGGACGCGTGCACGGTCTAAACGAGCGTGGACGGCTGCCGTTCAGGCGACGCTCGCCGGATCACTCGGCCCACCACGTAGCTGGGCCGCGCCTTCACCTGCTCGTACACGCGTCCCAGATACTCGCCGATCACACCGAGGAAGAAGAGATTCACGCCGCTCAGGAAGACGATGAGCAGCATCAACGCCGTGAAGCCCTGCGGCGACCGCTCGAGGACGATGCGCACGTACAACGCGTACAGCGCGAAGAGCGTGGACGCGGCGATGGCGAACGCGCCAACGAGCGTGGCCATGCGCAGCGGCACCGTGGAGAAGGAGAACACGCCGTCGAGCGCGAGTCCCACCAGCTTCGTCATGGAATACTTGCTGGTGCCGGCGAACCGTTGCGGGCGGTCGAGCGCGATCCCCGTCTGCCGAAAGCCGGCCCACGCGCGCAACCCGCGCAGGTATCGGTGGCGTTCCGGATAGCGACGCAGCTCCTGCACCACCCGACGGGACATGAGGCCGAAGTCGCCGGCATCCAGCGGCAGACGCACGTCCGACATCCCCGCGAGCGCGCGATAGAACACGAAGTAGCACACGCGCAGCCAGAACGGCTCGCGTCGCCGCTCGCGGATCGCGTACACCACGTCGAACCCGTCGCGGTACCGCTCGAGGAAGCGCGGAATGTTCTCGGGTTCGTCCTGGAGATCGCCGTCCATGAGGATCGTCACGTCTCCCGTCACGTGATCCAGCGCGGCGGTGAGTGCCGCCTGGTGCCCGAAGTTGCGCGACAGGGAGATGACCACGATGCGCTCGTCGTGCAGCGCCGCCTGTTCGAGCAGGTCGAGGGTGCGGTCGCTGCTGCCATCGTTCACGAGCACGAGCTCGTGCGGGCCGCCCGGCAGGGCATCGAGCACCGCGCGGACACGGCGCAGCAGCTCGCCCACGCCGCTCTCCTCGTTGTACAGCGGGATCGCGACCGACACACGCGGCGCAGAGGTCATGACGTGCGCGGCTTGCCCTTGAAGTACACCATCGACCAGAGCGTCACGCCGAACGCGCCGAGGCCATAGGGCTCGAAGACGACCTCGTCATAGTGCGCGCGAAAGAGCTCGCGCCAGCGCGCGATCGGTCGCGCGTAATCGCCGCGATCCAGCCGGGCGAGCAGGCGCGCGGGAGACGGTCGTGGCGGCAGCACCAGCTCGAGCGCGTGCACGTAGCCGTCCGCCGTCACGCGCGGCGCGAGGCGCGCCAGGATGTTGTCGGCGTCGGCGTCGTTCACGTGATGCAGGAAACTGTTGATGAACACGCAGTCGAAGCGCGCGCCGAGGTCGGGGTTCGCGGTGACATCCGCCACGACGTACGTGCGACCGTGGCGCTGGCGTGCGCTCTCGATGTAGCGCGGGTTGATGTCCACGCCGACGTAATCGGTGTGCGCGAAGTGGCCGGTGTTCGTCCCCGGTCCGCAGCCCACGTCCAGCACGCGCCGGAGCGCGCGCACGTCGGTGTGCGCGAAGAACGGCGCGAGCTTCTGTTCCGCGAATGGAGCCTGCCACAGCCGATAGACGAGCGCATGCTCCATGAGAGACGCGCGAACGTTCACGGGCGCCACCGGATCTCGAACCAGCCCGCCGTTTCCGACGCCGGGAACCGCCGCCGCAGGGAGTCACGCAGCGCGGCATCGAGCGGTCCCGAAAATGGCGGCCGCGAATGCAGGACAATCACGTGCACGTCGTGTCGATCGAGAGCGGCAAGCAGGCGCGGGGTGCGGTCGGTGGGCTCGTCGAAGAAATCGAACAGCGTCCTGGTGGGATTCCGCGTCGCCGAGAGGAAGTACACCGCCGGCGCGTCCGGACCGGCCCAAATGTAGTCGCCGTGCGCGTGCGCACGCACCGCGGCGACCGCGCGTTCGTACGTGCTCTGGTCCTCGATGGTCACGCGCAACCCGCCGCGTGGCAGGTCCAGCAGGTGATCCTGCCGGTCGCGCACATGGTTGATGCCCATCGCGTAGATGAAGCCGGTATTCACCCACAGCAACGCGAACAGCGCCCAGAACGACAGCACGACCGCGCCAGTGGGTTGCGGGGCCGGATCCCACGTGCGCCACACCGCCAGCGCGGCGAGCAACGCCAGTGGGCTGACATATATGAAGTAGATCGGTGCGGCGAACGGGAACTGGATCAGGCTGCAGAGCGCCGCGACGCTCAGCACGAGAACCAGCTCCTGCTCGCGCGTCGCGCTCAGCGGCTCGCGTCGCGCGAGGAGCAGCACCGCACCCGCGAGCACGGACAACGGCAGCAGTGCGCGCGTCGTGTACCACACGATCTCGTAGGGTTGCGGATGCCGCGCGTGGAGCAGGAACCACAGCAGGAGGAGTCCCACACCGATGCCGCCCCACTGCCGTGCCGACGCCGACCATCGCTTCGCCCACCAGGCGAACACCGTCAGCAGCACCGCGTAGCGCATCGTCGACACGGGGAGCAGCCCCATGGACGCGAAGGCGAATCTCTTCGTGGGCAGGACGAAGACGCCGTTCCAGAGCGCGCCGAGCGAACCGGTCGCGAGGTAGGGAAGGACGAAGAGCGCCACCGGCGCGGCGACACCGACGGCGAACGGCCAGAGCAACGCAATGAGGCGCCGGCCGCGCAGCGCCATCTGCTCTCCGCGCGATGCGGCGAGTCCCGCACCCACGGCCAGCACGAGCGCGACGACGGGCAGGACGAAGTTCACGATTCCGGCGAGCCCGGCGCGCATTCGCACGAGCAACGCAACCGCGAGCGCGAGCATTGCGACCGCGGCGATCGTCGCCGCGGTGAACGCGAAATGCCGTGGAGCATCGTCGCTGGCGTCGCGCGAGAGCACGGCTTCGCGGTACACGAGAAAGAGCCCGGCCGCGCCCACGAAATACAGTCCGGTGATCTTCGCCAGACACGAGAGGCCGCCGGCGACGCCCGCGACGACGAGCCATCGCCGTCGTTGCGTATCCACGTGCCGCAGCAACGCCGCCATGCCGATCGTCGCCAGAAACAGGTTGTACCACGACGGAATCGGCGCTGAATAATTCGGCAGCGTCCACGCGGCCGCCGTGAACGTCGCCAGGGCTGCTGCGTTCGCGCCGACGAATCGCCGCGCGATCGCGTAGACCGCCGGGAGAAACGCGAGAAACACGGCGAACAGCACGACGCGCATCGACCACAGGTTCTCTCCGAATGCGCGAAAGGCGGCCGCGTGCAGCATGGTCAGTCCGCCCGTGTAGATCTCGTCGAAGTCGCGATGCGGCAACTGACCGGCGAGCAGACGCTCCGCGCTTTGCGCGAGCGCGCCTTCGTCGTGTGGCACCCAACCGCGCCGCAGATACCACGCGCCGAGCGACGCACCCGCGATCCACGCCATCCAGAATGGTGCGCCAGATAACGTCCAGCTAAATCGCCGAGTGTTATTCATGGGCGCCCATGGAAGCCGGGCTGCCGCAGTCTGCGAGGTCTGTTGCAAAACACGGGAGTAAAACGGGCATTTCTCGCGAAAAGTTCAGTCGATAACACTTTGGGCTATTGACACTTAGAAGCACACATCGCAACGTGGCCCCCGCGTTGCCACAGACGTCGGCACGCGCAGTCGAAGTTTCCCTCCCGCCGTATCCTCCCAGTCAGGAGCAAGTATGAACCGCAAGGGTTTCACGCTGATCGAGCTGCTGATCGTAATCGTCATCATCGGCATTCTCGCGGCGATCGCGATCCCGAAGTTCGCGAACACGAAGTCGAAGGCGTACATCACGGCCATGAAGTCGGACCTGCGTAAC
>DATFHG010000119.1:0-7808 GCA_035248725.1 Gemmatimonadaceae bacterium
CACTGGAAGAAGTTCGCCCACGACAACGGCATTCCGCTGGCGTCCCCTGCGGAGGAGGCGGAAGAGCAGCTGCGCCAGACCGTCGAACGCCTGCGGCGTGACGCCACACGCCCGGAGGACGTAGCCAATCGGCCGCGCGCCGACGGCACCGTTCCACCGCCACCATTTCCACGGAAAACAGCACAATGAAACTCGATCCGAAGCTCACCATTGCCGCGGCGAACGCGTTCGTCGGCATGCGGGAAGAAGGAGGCGACAATCGCGGCCAGATGGTGGAGATGTTCCTCCGTGAGGTGCGCCAGCCCCCCGGCGAACCGTGGTGCGCGGCGTTCGTGCACCACGTGGGGTACTGGTCGCACTTCGATGCGTCCGTACGGGCGTCGAGCTGGCCGTTGCCGGCGACCGCGAGCTGCGCGGAGCTGGGAAAGTACGCGCTCGTACGGCGCATCCTGGTGAAGGATGCACAACCCGGCGACGTGTTCCTTCTGTTCTCGAAGGTACTGGGCCGGTTTCATCACGCCGGAATCGTCGTGTCGGTCGACGCGCGATATCCGGTGATTGGCCCCGGCACGCCGGACACGGACGGGCTGTGGGTCTGCACCACCGTCGAAGGGAACACCAACGACGACGGATCGGTCAATGGCAACGCGACGCTGAGAAAGGTGCGTCGCATCAACACGCTGAACGGCGACCGATTCGTGCGCTGGGTGGAACTGGAACAGCTGCGCGCGGCGTAACCGCGGACGTCGAACGCGGCTGGGGCAGTACTCACTCAACACAGGAGGCACCATGCAGGAGAATGGCATCTAGCTCGTCACGCCGGACGCATCAGCGCAACCGCCGTCCGCTGGGAAGGGAATTCAGGCCGTGATCGCGGCGCTCACCGCGATCGCGGGCCTGATCCTCTGCACGCATCCCGACAGCAGCGTCGCGCAGGCTGTCAATCGTGCGATCCCCCAGATCGGTACCGCCTTGCCGCCGCTGGTCGCCGCGTGTGGGACGATCGTCGCCGCCATCTCACACCCACCCAAACTCCGCTGAAGTCGCGGACGTCGCCGTCGGCCAGCGCCGGCGGCGACACTCCGCATCACTACATGATGTAGCGTCGCTTGACGCGGATGTCCTGGCCAGACATCGGGCTCTGTCCATATGGATGGAAAACAACCGTCGGACGCAGCTCCGGCCGAATCATCTTCACCGACTCCCGGAAGTCCTGGTTCACTGCCGTCAGCTCGCGCAGCAGGTCGTCGGTCGCCGATTCAGGATTCGCCGGCGCCGCGACGTCGGGGCCGAGCTCCAACCAGAGCTCCAGCCGCTTGTTGGCGTTCGCGTCCTCGTACGGGTGCAACGCGAAGTTGGCCACCGCGCCCAGCGACGGCGCCACGCGCAACAGCACGTGCTGAATGTCCTCGGGCGTGATCTTGCACCCGTAGAACGCCACCGACGAATCCTGCCGACCCCAGTGGAACATCACGGGCAGCCCGACGTTGAGCCCGAGCTGCTCGGCGCTCAGCCCGTGATCCCGCAGGATGGGCCGCAGCTCGGCGGCGGAGCGGACCACGCCGCGGTCGTGGAGGTTGTACCGGATCCGCGGGCTCACGTTCTCGAGCCGGTTGAGCGTGAACAGCAGGTTTCGCTCGGCGTCGCTCTCGACGTACGTCATGAGGGGATCGTACTGGAAAATCATGGGCACGCCCTCACTACCATATATGTCGCCGCCGAGCGCAGGGTCGGCGAGGATCCGCTCGCGCAGCGCGACGGTGAAGGGCGTCTCCACGGCGATGTTGATCTCGAGGTCCGATGCGCCGAAGCACGACACGGTCTTGCGGAAGCGCCTGTTGAGCGCCGCGCGCAACGGCTCCGACATGCCTTCGCCGCCCACGACTGCCGAGACGTCGTACGGGGTCCAGTCGAAGTCGGCGTCGTCCACGAGTGACTTGAGGAAAGGCGGGTAGCCGGCGATCACGTACTTGTACTTGGACCCGAACAGCCGCAGCGTCGCGATGGCCTTGGCGGCGTCCGGCCCGATCGACTTGACGATGCAGCGCTCGACGAGCGACATGGACACGTTCATCCCGGTGGCCCAAGGCCCGAGCGCGAAGCAGTTGAGGAGGATGAATGAGTCGTCGCCGAGTGTGGCGCGGGTCGAGTACTGCAGCAGTCGTCGCGTGGACGCGCGCTCGGCGGCGCCCCGTACCCAGTTCGTCGCCGTGCCGCTCGATCCGGACGACTCGTCGATCACCGCGTCGCGCATCGGAAGGACGCCGCCCTGGCACAGCATCTCGATCGGCCACTGCAGGATGTAGTTGGCCTTGTCCATCGGCGGGATATCCTCGAAGCGACGCACCCTCGTGGCGCCGTGCCTGGCGAGGAATTCCCGGTAGGCCGGCACGCTTCGCCGCGCGTTGAAGAACGCCGCCGCGGCGCGATGACGACTGATCCAGTCGCGCGTCCGGCCGATCATCGCCGGTGCGAACAGCATCCGGTACGCGAACCACGACGCGTTCGTCGCGCTGCCGCCCAGGCTCGCGATGCGGCCGAACGTGCGGTCGAACAGCTCATTCATACCAGAATGGACTCCAGCCGCGGCGCACGCGGCGGCGTGTCGCTGTAACCCGCGCGCATCACCAGCCAGCAATCCGTGACACCAAAGCGGCGCGCGATCTCGGCGGCGTACTTCGCGTTGGTCAGCATCGATCCCATCGGCTGGATATACACGCCGGCCTTCGCCATGCCGATCCACATGCCGAACAGGGCGCGTCCTGCCTCGACGAGATCCGGCCACGTCTCGAATGCCCCGCACAGCAGCACGATGTGGCGCGTGCCGCGCTGCGTCTTCAGGTACCTGTGCTCCGCGATAGGACGGACGATGGGCATTCGAAAGAACCACGGTGAGCCGAACGCCATTCCGATCTCGCCGGAGCTCTGGTTGAGCGGCTTCTCCCACAGGCCGTCGCCGAATTCCGGCGTCGGTCCGATGCGGTACCAGCGCCGGATCTCCTCTCGCTCGCGCCTGAGGCCCAGGTTGTCGATGATGGCGTCGACATTGAGCTGCAGCGTCGCATCGACGACGTGGCGGTCGTGATACTCGAGCAGCCGATGTCCGTGCGCCAGCGTGCCCGCGCGCAGCGCCGCCCAGGTCTCCTCGGGGACGAGCTGGTCGTGGTAGGGAATCCGCGACGTGCGCCGGATGTCGAGCAGGGCAGCGTCGGCGGCGACGTCGGTCGCGCCAGCGATCGTCGCGACGCCGAGCACTGTCGGCGTGGTCGCCTTGTGCAGGGCGGGCACGTCGATCGATTGGGCGCGCGTCACGTGCGCTTCCACGCCCAGCGACCGCGCCGCCATCTCGAGCGTCGCCGCCATGATGCCGAACGCGCTCGCGACGTATCGGTTGCCGTGGTCCTCCTCCGGGAGGAACCGCTCCGGCAGCGCCACGATCTCCGCGGTTGTCGCGTCGAGCGGCCGAATGCGGAAGGGCTGCGTATTGTGCGGCGTCGGCGCGAGTCGCGCGAGGTGGGCGATGTCGCGCCAGGTGGCCATGTCGGCTGCAGACAGTTGCGCCCGTCGCGACGGATCGACCGGCTGGGGCTCCGGGCGCATCGACTCGGCGGTCGGCAGGGATGCGCACGCGTCCACGACGCTCGATATGCTACCGACCGCGAGGACAGTGCCGAGTGCCGACTTCGAGAACTCGCGCCGGGTTACGCGTGTCTGATGCATTGCCTAGACGGGGATGCGACGATATCGCGCGCTCACCAGCTGATAGCCGCCGTACGCGATCAGCCCCGCCGCGATGAGAAGCAGCGGCCATCGGCCCAGCCTCGCGATCGCGTCCAGTGCGTCCCCCAGCCCGCCGGCGGACGACGGATCGTGGGAACGCGCCGCTCTGGTGAAGAGCCATGCGATCGCGAGAAACACCAATCCCCGCGCGGCAATGCCGACGCGGCTGACCACGAGAATCCACGGTCCCGTCTCTGCTTTCGCGAAATGCTCGTCGATGTCGCGGTTCAAGCGCGACGTCAGGCCGCGGTACAGCTGATACAGGCCATACGCGCCGATGCCGAGCGCGCACGCCCAGACGAGCCATTCCCCGGCGGGGAGACTCAGCGCCGTCGCGGTCGCACGCTTCGTCCCCCCGCCACCGCTGGACGCGGGCCTGCCCAGCGCCGCCTTTGCCGCCGCGAACGCAAGCCACGCGTGGATCACGCCTCGCGCGACAAAGCTCGACCGAAGGGCGAGTCCCCGCGCGTCAGCGCCGCGACGATCCGGATCGGCAAACCCCTCCACGAATCTCCAGATCGCGTATCCGGCCAGGCCAACCGCGACGCCCAGCAGCAGCCAGCGGCCCAGTGGCATGTCGTGCAGCCGGTCGATCGCGCCGCGCGTGTCGGTCGTGTCACCGGAGCGGCGTGCGCTGAGCGCCGCGCAACCCGCGAGCACGCCGATGAGCGCATACAGCAGCGCTTTCGCCACGAAGCCCACGCGGGCGAGGGCCGCGATCGACGGTGAGGAGGACATGAAGCTCTTTGGCGAGATAGATCGGACGGCGATTTCGCGTGGAAACACGCGCTCGCTACATCGAGAGTCCGGTAACCGACATGTGCGCGGCCAACGTGAACAGTGAGCCGATCACCATTTCACCGAGGAAGACGAAGGTCAAGAACATGCGCTTGGTTGAGTACGGCGACGAGCGGGCATGCGAGAGGCGTGGCGGCGTCACGAAGTATGTGAGGACGCACGGCTGTCTGCGTCGCAATCACCGATCGTCGTTGGCCAGAACGCTGAGGGCGAGCTCGAGGCATGTCGCACAGACGGCGATTGGCGGCAACGTGCCGGCAATCGTCACGCCGCGCCGACCGCAGAACGAGCAACGGTCTGCTGCGGAAGCAGCCGAAGCTCGGGTGTCGAGCAGTGCGACACAGGACTCACACATGAAGATGCTAGAGCCGGCGATCAGCCGCCGACCTTCAGCGCTGGGTAGGCCGCAGGCGCGGCAGCGCGGCACACGATGCGCGACATTACGGGTCCGCTTCCTGGCGTTTGCCATAGACCTCCTTCGGCTTCCTGACTCAACCAAACTGCTTCACCGTGCCGACAGCTGCCACTCCATGTTGCGCGCGCCGAGACGATCGTTAGATCGGTTCATGCTTGTCGCGATACTTCACGTAGATGACCCGGTTCGATGCGTCAGTGCGCAGTTCGGTCATCTCCAGCTTCGCCGCGATGGCGCGCGCGGGGTGATTGGACTCTTCAATGCAGGCGATTACGCGTTCCAGTCCCTCCGTCTTCAGCGCCCAATCGACGAGCAGTTGGCAGGCGCGCCTGGCCACGCCACGGTGTTGCACGTCCGATCGCGTAGCGCAGAGGATCTCGAAATCGTCCCGGCCCGCAGCGTGCGACTTGAACAACCCGGCAAAGCCGACCGGAATTTCGCCTTCCACGATTGCGAACACGTGATTGCCGGGCTCGTACGCGGCGAATGCAGCGCTGCCGATGTACTCCCAGACATCGTCCTGCTGCTGCAGTGACGTCAGCAGGCCGTCGGCCGATTCGTCGAGAGGTCGCAGTTCCACCTAACGTCCCTCGCTCACCGCGCGCTCGAACTTCTGCATATCGTCGGTGACGGGCACCGCGCGCAGATGATACAAGTCGGCCGCTGAGTTCCACGTGCCGCCGCGGTACGCGCGCGCCGCGCGATATCCGGCTCGCCGCGCCCACGCGACGCTCTGTTCATCCCATTGGCCGAACGGATACGCGAAGAACTCAGGCGCGCGCCCCAGATGCTGCGCAATGTCCGCGCGACTCATCTGCACCTCGTTGTGCAGCGCGGGGTGACTTTTCGGCAGCACCGGATGCGTCCGCGTGTGCGACCCGATCGTCATGCCCGCGGCTCGCAGCTGGCGTAGCTGCTCCCACGTCATGGCATCCTTGTCCGTACCGATCGCCGCCGTGAACACGAAGAAGGTGGCCGTCAGGCCAAAGCGGCGAAGAATGGGAAAGGCGTGACGGTACTGGTTTTCCCAGCCATCGTCGAACGTGATCACTACCGCCCGCTTTGGAACGGTCGCTTTGCCCTCGAGCGCATCCACGAGCGAGCCGAAGGGGACCACGGGGTAGCCGCGCTTCGCCAGATATTGCATCTGTTCCACGAACACCGAGTCGTCGACGTCGAGCAGGCGTTGGTCGTGCGTCTGCCCCGCGTGATGAGGCATGACACTATGGTAGACGAGAATCGGGACGCGCAGCGAGTCGGGCGCCTGGGCATGCGCCGGCGAGATAGCGGCGACGCCCAGGAGCGCGACTCCGCCGAGCCAGAGAGGGACCCAAGGGCGCATTCGAGGAACATAAACATCGGATGCGCCGAGCTCCTGAACGGCTCCCTCATGCCGGGAGGTTTTCACCGGATCGATCTTCATCGCGCCGTCACGCCAACCTGGGTCCAGCTTCCCTTACTCGACCAAACTGCTTCCTCGAGCCGTCAGCTACAACTCCTCGCTAGGCACGCAGCGGGAAGCCATTAGTGCCGAATGGCCTCGCATGGAACGGACCGTCCGGTTGATCCATAACAGGTGCCATATGGGCTCGGGCTGTGCCCGAAGTACGAAGCCGCGATCATCACGCCAAGGGCGATTGCGACTAGAGCCATCAAGGCGGAGAGCACGAGCTCACGAAGTTCTTTCGGTGAGCGATGGCGCATGCGAACCACGAGGCTCATGCTGTCTCCCTAAAGAATGGCTGTTGCTCTGCCTAACGCCCCAGTTCTGCTGCGAGCGATTCTACCACCGAAGCAGTTTAGTATTTCCGCGCCGCAGGCGCGACGCCTGAAAGGCGAGAAACCCAACGACTAACAAGCGCTCGTCTGCAGCAACTATCGTTAGGCGGCGGCTCGCCCAGGTCGATAGCACCTGCTACGGCGCCACTATCGAGGGTTTACCGCTAACGTAGCCAAGGGAACTCAGAAATTCGTCGGCACGATGCAGCGTCCGCTCGTACCAAGGAGAGCGGTTGAAGAATCCGTGGCCTACACCCTCTGCTGTGAAGATGTCGACGCGGACCCCGGCGGCTGTTAAGCGATCTGCGTACAGCTTTCCGGAAGCGAAGAGCGGGTCGCGAGTGCCGAACATTAACAATGCTGGCGGATCACCACGCTTAGTATGCGCCAACGGAGAAATCCGCTCCTGTAGCGCGGTATCACTTGCCAACAGTGGGAATGCTTGCAAGAAACTTGGGAACGGCGCGGGAAGTTGTGCGAGAACTCCGATGTCCACTACGGGATTGAATAGCACGAGCGCGTTAGGGCGAGAGGATACCGAGCTATCATCATTTGCCGTTGGAGCACATTGCACCGTGCATGCTGCCAGGTGGCCACCTGACGATCCGCCAGCTGCGACAATACGGTTTGGATCGATGCCCAGTTCATGTGCGTGTGTGCGCACCCAACGCACGGCGCTTCGGGCATCTTCAACTGCGGAATCAGGCTCCGTGTGATGCCTGGATGCCGTACGATAGTCGGGCCGGATCGAGACCATTCCGCGCGACACGAAATAAAGCGCCTGACGTGAGAATTGTTCGACCGAACCGCTGGCCCAAGCACCGCCGAAGAAAAGCACGATCGCCGAGCGTGTGTCCGCAGCGCGCCAATCGGCTGGATAGTCAACGATTAGATCAAGAGGACCTTGAGCAGTCTGCTTGAACTTGAACGTGCGCGGGGCCTGTTGCGCAACTGCCAGAGGTGCGCAGACCAGCAGCATCGTTAAGCCGCGCCGTACACCCCTCGTAATACGCCAACCTCTGGCCAAGTGGACCTC